>DATBQN010000616.1:0-7172 GCA_036560825.1 Thermoanaerobaculia bacterium | reverse complement strand
GAGGACGCCGCGGGCGCGCGCCACCCCGTCCTCGAGGCTCGCGGCGAGGCCGCCCACGTAGAGCGCCGCCCCGGCGTTCGCGGCGGTCACCTCGGCGAGCGGGCCGGGCTCGCCCGCGAGCACGCGGACCATCCGGGCGGCGTTCTCCTCCGGCGTGCCGCCGGCGAGGTCGGCGAGGCGGGCTCGCGGCAGGCCGAGCTGCTCCGGCTCGACCTCGTAGCAGCGCACCTCGCTCCCCCGCACCTCGGCGACCTGGGTGGCGCCGGTGGTGGTGATCTCGTCGAGCCCGTCGGCGCCGTGGACGACGAGCGCGTGGTCGGTGCCGAGGTCCGCCAGCACCCGGCCGATGAGCGGCACCAGGTGCGGCGCATAGACCCCCATCAATTGACGGCGCGCGCCGGCCGGGTTGGTCAGCGGGCCGAGCAGGTTGAAGATGGTGCGCACCCCGAGCTCGCGGCGGACCGGCATCACCTCGCGCATCGCCGGGTGGAGGAGCGGGGCGAAGAGGAACGCGATCCCCACCTCGTCGAGGGCCCGCGCCGCCGTCTCCGCGTCCGCCTCGACCCGCACCCCGAGCGCCGCCAGCACGTCGGCGCTCCCCGAGCGGCTGGAGACCGCGCGGTTGCCGTGCTTGGCGACGGGGAGGCCGGCCGCCGCGGCGACCAGGGCGGCGGCGGTCGAGATGTTGAAGCTGCCGCGGCCGTCGCCGCCGGTGCCGCAGGTGTCGATCACCAGCGTCCGCCGGTGCGGGATGGCGATCACCCGCCGCCGCATGGCGCCGGCTGCGCCGCAGATCTCGGCGGCCGCCTCGCCCTTCATGCGGAGCGCCACCAGGAGGGCCGCCTTGAGGGTCTCCGAGATCTCGCCGTCCATGAGGCGCCCGAAGAGCTCCTCGGTCTCCTCGCGGGTGAGGCTCTCGTTGGCGGTGAGGCGTCCGAGGGCGGCGCGGGCGTCGATCATCGCGCCGCCTCCCCGCGCTCCCGATTCTCAGGCCCTGGCGCCGCGCTCGTCAGCTCCAGGAAGTTCGCCACCAGCGCCGGCCCGGCCCCGGTGAGGATCGACTCGGGGTGGAACTGGACGCCCCAGTACGGCAGGTCGCGATGGCGGATGCCCATCAGGGTCCCGTCGTCGCTCCAGGCGACGGGGATGAGCTCGGGCGGGAGCGTCTCCTCGCGCACCGTGAGGCTGTGGTAGCGGGTGGCCTCGAAGGGATCGGGCAGGCCGGCGAAGGGACCGCGGCCGAGGTGCCGGACGGCCGAGGTCTTGCCGTGCATGAGGCGCGGCGCGCGCTCGACCCGCGCGCCGAAGGCGACGCCCAGCGCCTGGTGCCCGAGGCAGACGCCGAGGAGCGGCACCGGCGCCCGGCGGCGCAGGAGCTCGACGCACACCCCGGCGGCCTCCGGCCGCCCGGGCCCCGGCGACAGCACGATGCCGGCGGGCTCGAGCGCCAGCATCTCCGCCGCCGGAAGGGCGTCGTTGCGCAGCACGCGGACCTCCGCCCCGGCCCCCGCCAGGAGCTGCACCAGGTTGTAGGTGAACGAGTCGTAGTTGTCGACGACGAGGATCATGACCCTGCCCTATCGTTCGCGGCCGCGTTCATCGCCCCTCCAATGCTTCGGCGAGGGCCACCGCCATCAGGAGCGCCGCGGCCTTGCTCTCGGTCTCGCGCTCCTCGGCGGCGGGGTCGGAGTCGGCCACGATGCCGGCGCCGGCGGTGACCGAGGTCTCGTCGCCGCGCACCACCAGCGTGCGGATGGCGATGCAGGTGTCGAGGTCGCCGGTGAAGGAGAGATAGCCGACCGCCCCGGCATAGGGGCCGCGCGCCTCGGGCTCCAGCGCGTCGACGATCTCCATCGCCCGGATCTTGGGCGCCCCGGAGACCGTGCCGGCCGGGAAGCAGGCGAGCAGGGCGTCGAGCGCGTCCCGGCCCGGCGCCAGCTCCGCCTCGACGGAGGAGACCAGGTGCATGACGTGGCTGTAGCGCTCGACCTGCATGAAGGTCGGCACCCGCACGCTCCCGGCGACCGCCACCCGCCCGAGGTCGTTCCTGCCGAGGTCGACCAGCATGACGTGCTCGGCGCGCTCCTTGGGGTCGGCGAGGAGGTCGGCGGCGAGGCGCTCGTCGCCGGCCTCGTCGACGCCGCGCGGCCGGGTGCCGGCGATCGGCCGGCCTTCCAGACGGCGGCCGGTCTTCCGCACCAGCATCTCGGGCGAGGCGCCCACCAGGGCGAACCCGTCGGGCGAGCCGCCGACCTCCAGCAGCACCATGTAGGGGCTCGGGTTGACCATGCGGAGGGCGCGATAGAGCGCCAGCGGCTCGACCCGGCGCGGCACCTTGAAGCGGCGCGCCAGGACCACCTGAAAGATGTCGCCTGCGGCGATGTGCTCCTTGCCGATCCCCACCGCGCGGCGGTAGGCGGCGCCGTCGAGCGAGGCGATCGCCATCTGCAGGCGCGGCGGCATGCGCTCGGGCATCGCCACGGCCCCGCCTTCGTGGCTGCCCGCGGTGAGCAGGCGCGCGAGACGACCGAGCTCGCGCTCGGCCGCCGCCGCGTCGACCTCGCCCTCGATCTCGTTGGCGATGGCGAGGACGCGCTGGCGGGCATGGTCGAAGACCACCAGGGTGTCGAAGCGGGCGAGGAGAGCGAGCGGCAGGCCGAAGGGATCGGGGGGACGCGACGGCAGGTGCTCGACGAGGCGGATGAGATCGTAGCCGAAGGTGCCGACGAGGCCGCCGGTGAAGGGGATGGGGCCGGGCTCGGCGACGATCGCGCCCGCCACCCGGCGGAGGGCCGCGAGCGGCGGACCGGGGAGGTCGCGCCGGTGGCCGTCCCGCTCGACCTCCAGCCGGTCGGCATAGAGACGGTAGATCGCGGCGGGCCCGGCGCCGAGAAAGCTGAAGCGGGAGACGCGCTCGCCGCCGGCCACGCTCTCGAAGAGGAAGCGCACGGACGAGACGCTCGCCAGCCGCCGGTAGACCCCGAGCGGGGTGAGGCTGTCGGCGAGGAACTCGCGCAGGTGGGGCACCGCCCGCCGGGGTCGCTCCGTCTCGTCCAACGCTGCCTCCATGCTCGTCGGGAACTCGCCCAAAACAAAACCTCCTCCCGGATCCGGAAGGAGGTTGGGGTCGCCGTCGTTCGCTCGTCCCGGACCCGCGCGCCGGGCCGGGCGTCCCGGCTCAGGTGACGGAAAACGGATGTGCGCCGGCCCACCAGCCGCGAAGCTTCGCGGTCGTGGCGGAGAGCCGGGGCTTGGCGGAGGAGCACATGATCGGTTTCCGATTCGGCGGGAACTCTACAGCAAAGGGCCTCTCGCCTCAACCGCAGGCGTCGGCGCGGGAGGATCGCTCAGACGTAGCGCCGCCGCGGGGTCAGCTTGGCGAGCTGCGCCCGCGCCTTGCAGATCTCGGTGGTGTCGAGGCCCGCGGCCTTCCGCCTCGCGATCTCCGTCTCCAGCTCGATCAGGCTCATGGCGTGGAAGCGGGTGACGAGGCCGCCCCGCGTCCAGCAGAAGTTGACCTTCCGCGAGGAGCCGTCCAAGGCGTCCTCGCCCAGGTGCCAGGTGAAGGTCTCGGGCAGTGCGACGTCTCTCATGGGTACAACCTCCGATCGACAGGGCAGCCATGCTTCCACCGATGTGATCTCAGGTGAAGCAAGATCCCTGCCATCAAAGGTACTGTGCCGCGAAGCGGCCGTCCTCGAGCGCGGCGCGGACGGCGCGGATGTCGGCGTCGAGGGGGCGGTCGTCGACCATCGTGGGGGCGAGATCGCGGACCGCGAGATACACCCGGCGGGTGCCGGCGCCCAGGCGAGCGGCGATCGCGGGGCGGCGGTCGGGGGCGGTCCGCCGGCGGAATTCCTCCGCCTCGGCCTCGGCGCGGGCGCGGCGCTCGCCGCGCGGCACCGGCGGCAGCGGCTTGACGGGATCGATCTCCATCGCCACCCGCCACTCCACCGCCTGCGCCGCCACCAGGAGCTCGATCGCCAGCACCGCCTGCGCGTTGCGCAGGATGGTGCGGGCCTTGCGCGCCGCGACCGTGGCCATCGCGTTGTGGTCCTCGGCGTTCGCCGAGCTGGGGATGGAGTCGACCGAGGCGGGGTGGGCGAGGACCTTGTTCTCCGACACCAGGGAGGCGGCGGCGTACTGGGCGAGCATGTACCCGGAGTTGACGCCGCGGCGCGGGATCAGGTTCGCCGGCAGGTTGCGGCTGTGGTGCTGGTCGAGGAGCATCTGCGTCCGCCGCTCGGAGATGTTGGCGAGCTCGGCGAGCGCGACGGCGAGGAAGTCCGCCGCCATCCCCACCGGCTCGCCGTGGAAGTTCCCCGCCGAGTAGGAGAGCCGGAGGTCGCCGCGGTAGCCCGCCGGCCAGTTGGCGCGAAACTCGTGATCCCACGGCTCCTCGCCGCCGGTGAAGAAGAGCGGATTGTCGGTCGCCGCGTTGAGCTCCCGCTCCGCCACCTGGCTCGCGTAGGCGACCGCGTCGCGCGCCGCGCCGTGCACCGCCGGCGCGCAGCGCAGCGAATAGACGTCCTGCACCGCCCCCGCCCGCTCGAGCAGAGCGCTGCCGGCGAGGAGCCCGCGCAGGGCTTCGGCGCTGGCGATCTGGCCCGCCTGGCCGCGCGCGGCGTGGATCTTGGGATCGAGCGCTCGGGCGCAGCCGCAGACCGCTTCCAGGGCGAGCGCCGCGGCGGCGTCGGCGACCGCGGCGGCGCCGAGGCCGTCGTGGGCGGCGAGCGCCAGGAGCGCCGCCGAGAAGGTGGCGCCGTTGATGAGGGCGAGGCCCTCCTTGAAGCTCAGCCGGGGCGGCTCGACGCCGAGGTCTTCCGCCAGCCGGGCGGCGGGCCTCCAGGACGAGGGACCGGCGCGCAGCTCGCCCGGCCGCCGCATGAGGAAGTAGCGCCCATGGCCCAGGAAGATGGCGAAGAGATGGGCGAGCGGGCAGAGGTCGCCGGACGATCCCATCGAGCCCTTGAGCGGCACCAGGGGCACGATGCCGCGCTCGAGCATCGCCTGGACGACCCGCGCGAGCTCCGGCCGCACACCCGAATGCCCCTTCGAGAAGGCGTTCAGACGGATGGCGAGGACGGCGCGGACGACGTCCGCCTCGAAGTAGTTCGCGGGGTCGTCGGCGTCGGCGCTGTCGCCCACCCCGACGGAGTGGGAGAGCAGGAGGTTGCTCTGCAGCTCCTCGAGCTCCTGCGGGTCGATCGGGATGTTCTTGAACTCGCCGAAGCCGGTGGTGACGCCGTAATCGGGGACCGGCTGCACGTCCTCGCCGCGCTCGAGGCGCGCGTAGGCGTCGCGGTAGCGGTCGGCGATCCCCTCGATCAGATCGCGGCTGGCGCTCAGCCGCGCCAGCGCCGCGGGGGCGATCTCCACCCGCATGCGCGGGTCGCGCGCCACCCGCGCGAGCGCGCCCAGGGTCAGCGATTCGCCGTCGAGGACGAGCGGCCCGCGGTCGTCGATCTCGGGGTCGTCGCCGGGATCGCTCATCGCGCCGGCGCACCGATCTCGGCGAGCATGCGGGTGACCGTCGCGACCAGCTCCGCCCGCGGCGCCTCGCGCTGGCCGGGCCGCTCCTCCAGCCACTCCTTGCGGTCGCTCAGCTTCTGGGCGCGCCGGCGCCCCATCTCCATGTCCTTGAGCGTCACCACGCCCTTCTCCTTCTCGCTCGAGCCGTAGAGGAGCGCGATCGGCACGCCGTACTGGTCGGCGTACTTGAGCTGCTTGCCGATCCCCTTCTCGGCGCCGAGGTAGAGCTCGGCCGGGATGCCGGCGCGGCGGAGCTCCCAGGTCATCGCCAGGTAGTCGTCGACCAGGGCGGCGTCCATGTTGACGACCAGCACGCGGGCCGTCGCCTTCCTGCCGCCGGCCTTCCCCAGGTGCGCGAGCGCGGCGAGCAGCCGGTCGACGCCGATCGAGGCGCCCGTCGCCGGCACCCGCTCGCCGAGGAAGCGCAGCACCAAGCCGTCGTAGCGCCCGCCGCCGAAGACCGAGCCGAACTGCGGCGCCTCGACGAGGTTCGCCTCGAAGACCGGGCCGGTGTAGTAGGCGAGGCCGCGGGCGATCGAGAGGTCGAGCGCCACCTCCGCGTCGCCGTAGCCGAGGGCGTAGAGATGGCGCGAGATCGCCTCGACGGTGCCGATCGCGGCCGCGGCGCCGGGGAGCGACCCCAGGGCGTCCTTGAGCTGCAGGACGACGTCGCCGCGGCGGTCGGCGCGGATCTCGAGGAAGCGCTCGATGCGGTCGACCTGGCCCGGCGCCAGGGCGAGCCCGGGGATGAAGTCGCCCGACTCGTCGTGGTAGCCGGTGGTGAGCTCCTTGCGCATCTTCTCGACGCCGACCTTGTCGAGCTTGTCGAGGACGCGGAAGACGTCGACGCCGCGCTCCCCCGGGACGTCGGCGAAGGCGAGGAGGAGATCGAGCAGCGCGCGCGAGGAGAAGCGGACGCGGAAGGCGTCGATCTCGAGCGCGCGGAGGGTGTCGCACATCCCGGCGATGATCTCGGTGTCCGCCACCTCGGACTCGACGCCCACCGAGTCGAGGTCGAACTGGGTGAACTCGCGGAAGCGGCCCTTGTCGGGTTTGTCGGCGCGCCATACCGTGGAAACCTGGTAGCGGCGGAAGGGGCGCGGCAGGTCCGCGTACTGCGCGACGACCCGCGCGAGAGGCACGGTGAGGTCGAAGCGCAGGCCGAGGGCCTCGCCCTCGGGGTTCGCCACGGTGAAGATCGACTGCTGCGCCTCCTGGCCGGCGGAGCCGGTGAGGACGTCGAGGTACTCGATCGCCGGGGTGGCGAGGGGGACGAAGCCGTAGAGCTCGTAAACACCGCGTATCCGGTCGACCATCCACTGCCGGGCGAGGAGCTGCTCGGGCAGGAGGTCGCGCAGGCCGCGCGACAGGCGGGGCTTGACGGTCGCTGTCATGGATTCCCTCGGCGGATGGAACAGGCGGCCCCGTCGGACTCGGGGCGCCCGACTATGCAACGCCGCCGATGCCGTCGTCAAGGCGATGAGCCGGCGCCGGGACCGGTGGCGGCCGGGCCCATTGGAATCCCCGCTTGACCATTCCGCCATGCCGTGACAGCATATTCCCTGCTTCGCAGGAAACAGCGGGGAGGAGAGGACATGATGACCCGGGCATCTCGCACCGCATCACGCCGTCCGCCGCGC
>DATBQN010000615.1:0-8044 GCA_036560825.1 Thermoanaerobaculia bacterium | reverse complement strand
GCGGCGAGCGGGATGGTGATCGCGTCGTCGCCCGAGAGGACGAGGAAGTCCTCCGGCACGAGCTGGAAGATCGCCGCCATCTGCGAGATGTTGCCCGAGGCCTCCTTGACGCCGATCACGGTGTCGATCCCGGCCAACCGGGCGAGGGTCTTGGGATCGACGTTGGTGCCGGTGCGGCCGGGGACGTTGTAGACGACGATGGGCAGCCGCGTCGCCTGGGCGATGGCGCGGTAGTGCTGGTAGAGCCCCTCGGAGGTCGGCCGGTTGTAGTAGGGGGTCACCGAGAGGATGCCGTCGGCGCCCATCGCCTCGTACTCCCGCGCCACGGCGGCGACGCCCGCGGTGTCGTAGCCGCCGGCGCCGGCGAGCACCGGGACCTTCCCCTTCGCCTCCTCGAGCGTGATCTCCACCACCCGCCGCTGCTCGAGCTTGGAGAGCGTCGGGTTCTCGCCGGTCGTGCCGCAGGGCACCAGGAAGTGGATCCCCGCTTCGAGCTGGCGCTGGACGAGCCGCCGCAGCGCCTCCTCGTCGAGCGAGAGATCGGTGCGGAACGGCGTCACCATCGCGGTGCCACAGCCTTGGAACATGGGATCTCCTCGGAGGCCGGAGGCCTTCCTGTTCAGATCAGATCTCGGACCAGATGTCGCTGAACTCATAGAGCCCCGTGCGGCCGAGGACCCAGCGCGCCGCCCGCAGCGCTCCGCGGGCGAACCCGTCGCGGCTCCTCGCCCGGTGCTCGAGAGTGATGGTATCAGCCTCCGAGTCGAAGCCGACGACGTGCGTCCCGGGCACGGCGCCGGCGCGGTTCGAGGCCACGTCGATGGCGCGGTCGAAGCCCGCCTCCTCCATGGCGCGCTTGAGGTGGAGGAGGGTGCCCGAGGGGGCGTCGCGCTTCTTCCGGTGGTGGATCTCGTAGGCCCAGGCGTCGTAGTCGGCGTCGTGGGCGAGGAGCCGCGCGGCCTCCGCGGCCAGCCGGTAGAAGACCTGGACGCCGACCGAGAAGTTGGCGCCGTGGACGAGGCCCACCCGCGAGCGCTCGACCGCGGCGCGGACGCGCGGCAGCTCCTCCCCCCAGCCGGTGGTGCCGACGACCATCGGCACGCCGAGCGCCGCGATCCGCTCGACGTTGCGGGCGACCGCCGCGGGGACGGAGAAGTCGACCGCCACGTCGATGCCCGAGAAGCTGGCGCTGTCGAGCGGGCCTCCGGCGTCGCGGCCGGCGAGGCGGAGGGCGACGGTGAAGCCGTAATCGGGCGCCAGGCGCTCGACCAGCCGGCCCATGCGGCCGTAGCCGACGAGGGCGAGGCGCTTGAGGGGATCGTCGGCGCTCATCGCGTCAGCTTAGCTCAGGCGTCGGGGAACAGCCGCTCGTGGATCGCCGCCACCGCCGCGGAGGCGTCGCGGTCGCCCACCAGGAAGCGGACGCAGGGCGCCGCCGTCCCCGCGAGGACCAGCCGCGGCTCCCATTCGGCTGCCGTAGCCAGCACGTGCGCGGCGAGCTCGGGGGAGGTGGCGAGATCCTCCGAGATGATCGAGACGACGGTCCGTCCGGCGACCGCGCCCACCTCGGCCTCGGCGTCGGCGAAGAGCGCCCTCACCTCCGCCAGCCGCCCGGCGCGGTCGAGGGCGAGGGAGACGCCGGCCTCGGTGGCGCCGAGGACCATGAGCGCCGGCCGCAGCCTCTCGCAGCGCGCGTAGACCGCGGGGAAGAAGCCGTTGATGGAGGCGGTGGCAGGCTCGGCGCAGCGCGCCGGCATGGCGTAGAGCAGGTGGTCGTGGCGCCGGCGGGCGATCGAGCGGACGGCGGGCGCGGCTCCCTCGGGGCGCGCGCCGATGCGGGTGCCCGGCGCCTCCGGGTGCCGCGAGTTGAGCACGCGGATCGGCACGTTCCGGCGGCTCGCCGGTCCGAGGGTTCCGGGGTGCGGCTTCTTGGAGCCCGAGCAGGCGAGCTCGAGGGCCTCGGCGAAGGTCAACGCGGCGACCGGGCGCGCGCGCGGCACGAGCGCGGGATCGGCGGTCAGGATGCCGTCGACGTCGGTCCACAGCTGCACCTCCTCGGCGCCCAGCGCGGCGCCGAAGATGGCGGCCGAGAAGTCGGAGCCCTCGTAGCCCAGGGTGGTGGTGACGCCCGCCGCCGTGGCGCCGACGTAGCCCCCGACGACGGGCACCCGGCCGGCGGCGAGGAGCGGCGGCACCGCCGCGCCGAGCCGCTCCGCGGTCGCCGCGTAGTCGGGGTTGGCGCGGGTGTGGAGGTCGTCGGTTACCAGCACCTGCCGGCAGTCGAGGCAGGCGGCGTCGATCCCGGCTTGATCGAGGGCTTCGGCGAGGATGGCGCTCGACAGCAGCTCGCCGAAGGAGGCGACGAGGTCGGCCGCGCGGGGGTCGAGCGCGCCGGCGCCGGCGATCGCAATGAGCGCGGCGTCGAGGGCGGCGAAGCGCGCGGCGAAGACGGCGTCGAGGCGGCCGCCCTGGACGACCCCGCCGGCCTCGCGCTCGTGGAAGGCGCGCAGGCGCGCCGCTCCGTCGCGGGCGACGTCGAGGCGGCCCGCCGCCGCGGCCTCGGCCGCCGCGAGCAGATGCCGGGTGGTCTTCGCCATCGCCGAGACGACGACCAGCGGCCGGCGGTCGAGCTGGCGGCGGACGAGATCGACGACGCGGCCGATGCCCTCGGCCGTGCCGACCGAGCTGCCGCCGAACTTCTGGACGATCATGGCGGCGGCTTCCTACAGCAGCCCTTCGCTCTTCATCAGCTCGGCGTTCAGCACCGCCGCCCCCGCGGCGCCGCGCAGCACGTTGTGCGAGAGCGCCACGAACTTGTAGTGGAGGACCGGGCAGTCGCGCAGGCGGCCCACCGCCGTCGCCATGCCGCCCTCCAGCCCCGCGTCCTTCCGCGGCTGCGGCCGGTCCTGCTCCTGGAAGAGGTGGATAGGCCGCTCGGGCGCCGAGGGGAGCCGCCGCTCCTGGGGGAGGCCGCGGAACGAGCACATGGCGGCGAGGAGCTCCTCGCGCGGCGGCTTCTCGTCGAACTCCAGGTTGACGGCGATCATGTGACCGTCGATCGACGGCACCCGGTTGCAGGAGGCCGAGAGAGCGAGCGGCAGCGGGCGGATGGCGCCGCCGTCCAGCTCGCCGAGGATCTTCGGCGTCTCGCTCTCGACCTTGGATTCCTCGGCGCCGCCGATGTAGGGGATGACGTTCCCCAGGATGTCGAGCGAGGCGACGCCGGGGTAGCCGGCGCCGGAGACCGCCTGGAAGGTCGTCACCATGGCCCGCTTGAGGCCGAAGCGGCGCAGCGGCGCGAGCGGCATCACCAGCACGATCGCCACGCAGTTGGGGTTGGTGACCACCGCTCCCTCCCAGCCGCGCGCCGACCTCTGCCGCGCCAGGAGGCCGAGGTGGGCGGGGTTGATCTCCGGCACCAGGAGCGGCACGTCCTCCGCCATGCGGAAGTGGCTCGAGTTGGAGACCACGAAGTGGCCGGCGCGGGCGAACTCCGCCTCGATCTCGCCGGCGAGCGAGCCCGCCATCGAGGAGAACACCAGGCGGGGGCCGCTCCCCGGCTTGCACTCCTCGACCGTCATCTCGGCGATGCGCCGCGGCGGCGCGCCCTCGAGCTGCCAGGAGGTCGCCTCGCCGTAGCGCTTGCCGGCGCTGCGGTCGCTCGCCGCGACCCAGGCGAGCTCGAACCAGGGGTGGTGCTCGAGGAGCTGGACGAAGCGCTGGCCGACGGTGCCGGTGGCGCCGAGGACGCCGACCTGGATCTTCTCTGTCATGCGGTCCTGCTCAACCTTTCTCGACGGGTGGGACGGCTATCGTCCGCCCTGCTGCAAGCGCTGCACCAGATCGCGGTAGAGCCCGACCGCGGCGGCGAGCTCGCGCTTCGGGACCCGCTCCTCCGCGGTGTGGGCGAGGTGGATGCTCCCCGGACCGAGGAGGAACGGCTCGCCCCAGTGGCTGAGCCGCGGGATGTCCGTGGTGTAGCGGACGACCGTCGTCGTGAACCCGTCGAGGGCCCGCAGCCGCACTGCCGGCACCTCGCGCTCGGCGGCCACCTGCACCCCTTCGGCGTCGAGCGCCGCGCGGATCGCCGCCTTGAGCCCGGCGGTGTCGCCCACGGTGCGGATCATCACCTCGGCGCGCGCCTCGTCGGGCACCACGTTGGCGGCGCGGCCGCCGGCGATCGTTCCCACGTTCACGGTCGTCTCCCCCAGCGTCGGGTCCGCGGGGAGCGGCAGGGCGGCGAGCCGCGCCAGGGCGCGGAGCAGCCGCTCGATCGCCGAGTCGCCGAGCTCCGGATAGGCCGAGTGCGCGGTCCTCCCCGCCGCCCGCAGCTCCAGGTAGAGCGCCCCCTTGGAGCCCAGGGCGAGCCGGTTCTCGGTCGGCTCGCCGTCGATCAGATAGCGGGCGCCGCTGCCGCCGGCGAGCTCGGGCGGCTGCCGGTCGGCGGCGGTGGCGCCGGCGCTGTCGGTCTCCTCGCCGACGACGAGCAGCAGGCCGAAGCCCGAGCCGCCGGCGGCGAGCAGCGCCTCGACGGCCTTGACCATCGCCGCGATGGCGCCCTTGGTGTCGCAAGCCCCTCGTCCCCATAGGTGCTCGCCGTCCTCCCGGGCGGGCAGGAACGGCGGCACCGTATCCATATGGGTCGAGAGGACGACCGCCGGCGCGCCCCAGGAGGCGAAGACGTTGAAGCGATCGCCCGCGACCGACATCCGCTCGACCCTGCCGCCCGTGGCCCGCGCCAGGCCCGAGAGCAGCTCGAAGAGGAGCTCCCCCACCGCCCGCTCGCGGCCGGTCGTCGAGTCGACGTCGATGAGCGCTCGCGCGAGCTCGAAGAGTTCCATGGCGTCGGGCGGAGTATACTTACGCCTATGAAGGCGCAGGCGGAAGAGGTCGTTCGCCAGGCTCTCGAGCTGGACGACAACGATCGCGCCGAGGTCGCTTCACGGCTCCTCGACAGCCTCGAGCAGGACGGCGACGAGGAGGCCCTGGTCGCCACGCTGGAGCGCCGGGCGGCGGAGCTCGCGTCGGGAACGGTGCAAGCCGTCCCTTGGGACGAGCTGCGGGACCGGATCCTCCGCGAACGCCGTGGCGCATAGCCGCCTCGGCTTCCACCCTGAAGCGGTTCTGGAGGTCGAGGAAGCCCGGAGCTGGTACGAGCAACGAAGCCTCGCCGCGGCGGTCGGCTTCGAGGCCGAGCTGGCTCATGCCGTCGATCAAGTCAGCTTGGCGCCCTCCCGCTGGCCCCGCTATCGTGCCGGCACGAGGCGATACGTCTTCCGGCGCTATCCCTACAGTCTGATCTATACAGTGGAGGATGATCGAGTAGAGATTCTGGCGGTCGCCCAGGACAAGCGACGGGCCGGCTACTGGATCTCGCGCGCCTGAGGTACGATGCCGCCCGTGGTGGCGATCTCGGAAATCTCTGCCGCTCAAAGGGATATCGTCCTCGCGCTGCGGGAGGGTCGCTTTCACGACCTGAAGACGGTCAACGTCGATCCGGTCGTCGTCTCGAATTCGACGGTGACGCTGAGGTTCCTGCTCTCGGTGGTGCCGACCGCGGAGCCCGAGACGTGGCTTCGCAAGCAGCTCCTTCTCGACCGCGACAAGCCGACGGTTGCCGCGGTGCTGTTGTTCGCCGAAGACCCGCAGGCGATCCTGCCCAAGCGCTGTGGCATCAAGATACTCAGATACAAGACGACCGAGCGCATCGGATCACGCGAGACGATGGCCTTCGATCCCCTCACGATCGAGGGCTGCCTGTACGATCAGATCCTGGCGGCGGTGAAGGAAACTGTCCGCGTCGTCGAGGACGTTCAGGTGCTCGGACCTTCGGGTCTCGAGGCCATCACCTACCCGCACGAGACCCTTCACGAGATCATCACCAACGCCGTTCTGCACCGGGATTACAGCATCGCCGCCGACATCCAGATCCGCATCTATGACAATCGTATCGAGGTGGAGAGCCCGGGACGGCTGCCGGGCCACGTGACGCCGGAAAACATTCTCAACGAGCAGTTCGCCCGCAATGGCACGATAGTTCGCCTGATCAACAAGTTCCCCGATCCTCCCAACAAGGACGTCGGGGAGGGCCTCGTCACGGCGTTTCGGGCGATGCACGCGCTGCGCCTCAAAGATCCCCTCATCCGGGAAAACGGGGCGAGCGTCACCGTCGAGATTCGCCACGAGCGGCTCGCGTCGCCGGAGGAGGCGATCCTCGCCTATCTCGGGCGACATCCGGAGGTCAACAACGCGATCGCCCGGCAGATCACCGGCATCACCTCGGAGAATAAAGTGAAGGACGTCTTCTACCGGCTTCGCGACGCCGGCAAGCTGGAGCGGGTGCCGGGCCGAAAAGGCTCTGCGTCCGCCTGGCGTCGTCCAGTCAAGAACGGCGCCGCGAGCAACGGCGGGGGCAAATCCTTCGGATAAGATAGTCCACCTATGATCGGCATCGATCTGGCCGGCAGGCGCGGCCTGGTGATGGGGGTGGCGAACTCCCGGAGCCTGGGCTGGGCGATCGCGGAGCGGCTGCGCGCGGCGGGGGCGGAGCTCGCCTTCAGCTATCAGGGCGAGCGCCTCAAAGAAGAGCTCGAGAAGCTCACCGCGGGCATGCCCGGCACGCTCCTCTTCCAGTGCGACGTGACGCGGGAGGACGAGCTGGCGGCGCTCTTCGGCGCCCTCCAGGAGCGCTGGGGGCGGCTCGACTACCTCGTCCACGCCATCGCCTTCGCGCCGCGGCCGGCGATGGACGGCCGCTACATCGAGACCACCCGCGCCGACTGGCTCACCGCGCTCGAGATCTCAGCCTACTCGCTGGTCGCCGTGGCGCGCGGCGCCGAGCCCCTGCTCTCCGAGGGCGGCGGCATCATCACATTGACCTACTACGCGGCGGAGAAGGTGGTCCCCAAGTACAACGTCATGGGGATCGCCAAGAGCGCCCTCGAGGCGAGCGTCCGCTATCTCGCCTACGAGATGGGCAAGAAGGGCGTGCGGGTCAACGCCGTGTCGGCGGGCCCGGTGCGCACGGTGGCGGCGCGCAGCATCCCCGGCTTCATCAAGATGTACAGCAAGGTCGGCGGCATGGCGCCCCTGGGCAGGAACGTCACCCACGAAGAGGTCGGCAACCTCGGCCTCTATCTCCTCTCGCCGCTCGCCTCCGGGGTGACCGGCGAGACCGTCTACGTCGACGCCGGCTATCACGTCATGGGGATGGAGCTCCCCGAGGAGTGACGCCCGGTTGCAGGCCCTGATCCTCGCCGGCGGCAGCGGCACCCGCTTCTGGCCGCTGTCGCGCACCGCTCGCCCCAAGCAGCTCCTCGCCCTCGACAGCGAGCGGTCGCTCCTCCAGGAGACCGTCGAGCGCCTGCAGCCGCTGGTCGGCCCGGAGTCGGTCTGGATCTCCACCACCCGCGCGCTCGCTCCTGAGGTCCGCCGCCAGCTCCCCGCGGTGCCGCCGGAGCAGGTGGTCGCCGAGCCCGTGGGCCGCAACACGGCGCCGGCGATCGGCTGGTCGGTGCGCGCCATGCCCGAGGCGGCGCGGCAGGGGGTCGTCACCGTCCTCCCCGCCGATCATCGGATGGCCGACGGCGACGCCTTCCGCGCCGCGCTCGGCCGCGCCGCCGCCGCCGCGCGCGACGAGGACCGGGTGATGACCCTGGGCGTCGTGCCGCGCTGGGCGGAGACCGGCTACGGCTACCTCGAGCTGGGCGAGCCGGTGGGCGCCGTCCCCGGGGTGCGCCGCGTCCGCCGCTTCGTCGAGAAGCCCGACCCCGAGCGCGCCGCCGGCTTCGTCGCCTCCGGCGGCTACCTCTGGAACGCCGGCATCTTCGTCTTTCGCGGCGCCACCCTCCTCGCCCACCTCGCCCGCCTCGCACCCGAGCTCGCCAAGGGCCTCGAGGCGATGGCGGAGGCGTCCTCGCCGCAGGCCGCGGACGAGCTCTACGGCGGGCTGCCGGCCCTCTCGATCGACTACGCCGTGATGGAGAAGCTCGACGGCATCTCGACCCTGCCCCTCGACTGCGGCTGGAGCGACCTGGGCTCCTGG
>DATBQN010000614.1:0-10690 GCA_036560825.1 Thermoanaerobaculia bacterium | reverse complement strand
CCGCCGGCTTGCCCGGCTCCCGCGGCGGCAGCGCCAGCGCCAGCTGCGAGGTCTGTTTGGACATCGAAGTGGTACAGAGAAATTATCGTAAATGGACCTTCTGGACAAGTCCAATTCTGGCTATCCTGGTGCTCCAAGGAGCGGATCATGAAACCACGCCTCAACTACGCCAACCGACGTATTCCAGGGCTACATCCGGCAGCGGAACTCCCCCCAATGCGTGCAAAACCAGTATCCCGGCTGATCTTCAACGCGCTCGCGATCACCTCCCTGCTCGGCCTTACTTCCGTCACAGGAGAGCCGGGCGAGGCGAGAAAGGCAGTCGGGCGAACAGCGCTAGTGGCGGCGACGTTGCAGATCGCTCCCGGCGAGCTGGGCAGTGCTCGCTCGAAGGACGCCCTCTTCGTCCTCACGGATGCCAAGGGCAAGGAAGTGCTTCTGTTCGACAGCGCAACCGGCGAGCTGACATCGTACCTAGAGAGTGGAGCGGGCTGGGGCAAGCCCGTGCGGTTGACGGGGCGCGGGGGAGAACCCTACGCGCCGAAAGCCTTCAGGATGGAGATCGACGGGGATCAGGTGGCGGTCGCGTGGCCTCGCGGCGTCGCGCTCTTCAAGCGAGAAACGGGAGAGCTTGAGGAAGAGGACAAAACCCTCAATTACGCCGCGGACGTCGAGGCGATGCCGGGCGGTGGCTGGGTGGTCGATCGGACGCGTCCTCCGATACCCGTCCTCGAACGCGCGGAGCATGAAAGGTTCGACGGCGTGACGCCGCGCCTCGTCGTCGTCGACGACAAGCTCAAGGTCTCACGCTACGGTCTCGCGGCGGAACCCGGCCGTACACCCAACGCGTCGGCCGCGCGAACGCTGCGCCTCGCGGCGAGCGGCAACCGCCTCTACGCGGCCGAGCTCGCCAATTACAAGGTCTACGAGTTCGACCGCAGGCTGAAGCTGCTCACCACCTACGTCGAGCCGAGCCTCCAACTCGAGAAGGGAGTCGGGGTCCCGCCCGACATCGAGATCCAGAAACATTACCGCACCGAGGCGCAGCAGATCCTCGATCGCGGAGGAAAGGACGCCGGTCGGCCCTCGACGAGCGACGGCGAGGTCGAGAGCACCTTCTTCACCTTCCAAGAAGTGATTCGGGACGTCGCCTGGGATGCGCGCTCCCGCCAGCTCGTGATGCTGCTAGCGCCGGGCGTGACGGACGACTTGGGCGCCCTCGATCTGTTGGACCCGGCGACGGGCAAGGTGCGACGGCTTCTTCTCCGGCTACCTGAAGGCGCGTCCCGAGTCGAGCTCTCGCAGCTCGCAATAGGCTTCCGCTACCTGTGGCTGCGCTCACACCCGGGGGAGGGTCCGACCTTGCGCCTGGACCGCGACGCGCTCGCGCAGGCCAAGACGGTGAAGGCGGCCTCGCTGGAGCCGGAGAGCGGGGGCTGAAAGGAAGTCCTCGCGGCGCCTTGGTATCACGGCGCCATGAATTCATGCCGCGGCGCCAGTGCCAGCTGCGAGGTCTGTTTGGACATCGAAGTGGTACAGAGAAATTATCGTAAATGGACCTTCTGGACAAGTCCAATTCTGGCTATCCTGGTGCTCCAAGGAAGGGTTCATGAAACCACGCCTCAACTATGCCAAAGCCGCCCCCGGAATCTACGACGCCATGGATGCGCTGGACCGCTACCTGCAGGACTGCGGGCTGGAGAGGACCCTGCTGCTGCTGGTCCAGCTCCGCGCCTCGCAGATCAACGGCTGCGCCTACTGCCTGGACATGCACTGGAAGGATCTGCGCGCGATCGGGGAGGGAGAGCAGCGGCTCTACTCCCTCGACGCCTGGCGCGAGTGCCCGTACTATACCGACCGCGAACGGGCGGCGCTCGCCTGGACGGAGGCGGTGACCCGGATCGCGGACGGCCACGTGCCCGACGCGGTCTACGACCAGGTGCGGCCGTGCTTCAACGAGAAGGAGCTCTCCGACCTGACGCTCGCGGCGGCCGCCATCAACGCCTGGAACCGGCTGTCGATCGCCGCCCGCATCGTCCCCGGCCGCTATAAGCCGGCCGCGGCGGCCCCGGTGGCTCCGGCCGCCCCAGCGGCCAGAGCCGCGGGCTGAAGGGGAATGGCGGGGGGGCTGGACATCGCGAGTAATACTTAGATAATCTAGGCGTCAGACAGGAGGTTCCCATGCCCCGACTGCACGCCGCCCGACGCTCCAGCTCCACCGCCATCCTCTGCGCCGTCCTGATCCTGGCCGCGCTCTCGCCGCTCGCCGCGGCGCCCCGGCTGGTGAAGGACCTCGACACCGTCCCCGCCCGCAGCCAGGGCTTCGTCGACGACCCGGGCGTGGCGGCGGGCGGCGTCCTCTACTTCACGGCGAGCGACCCGGCGCACGGGATCGAGCTCTGGCGGAGCGACGGCACGGCCGCCGGCACCTACCGCCTGACCGACGTCTGCGCGGGCCCGTGCGACGGCCACCCGCTCTCGCTGGCGGCCGCCGGCGGCCGCGTGTTCTTCACCGCCGACGACGGCTTCTCCGGCCGCGAGCTGTGGGTGAGCGACGGCACGCCGGGGAGCGAGCGCCGCCTGCTCGATCTCTGCCCCGGACCCTGCAACAGCGTGCTCGGCAGTCTCACCGGAGCGGGAGGACGGCTCTTCTTCACCCGCCAGACGACGGCCGGGCTCGAGCTCTGGAAGAGCGACGGCACGCCCGGCGGGACGGTGCGGCTGGCCACCCTCTGCACCGGCCAGGACCCTGTCTGCACGACGCGCCTGGAGCTGCCCGACGAGACCTTCGGCGACCGCGTGCTCGTCCGCGTCTTCGACAACCAGACGTTGACCGGCTGGGTGAGCGACGGCACGGCGGCGGGCACCATGCCCCTCGCGACCCTCCTGGGACCCGGCGTGCCGCCGGCGATCGGACTGCCCGAGCCGCCGGAGCCGGGCGACACCTTCCTGTACCTCTTCACCACCGACGGCCTCTGGCGGACCGACCTGACGCCCGCCGGCACCTCGCGGATCGCCACCTACGCCGAGCTCGACCCCGCGGCGCCCGCCGGTATCGTCGCGATCGCGAGGACCGCGGTCTCCGCGGGGGCGCTCTACATCCTCTACGTCAACGGCGACATGGTGCGCTCGGACGGCACGCCGGCGGGGACGGGTATCGTCTCGCACCTCGACCCCCGGCTGGAGGTGGACGACCTCGTCCCGCTGCGCGGCGGCGTGCTGGCGAAGACCAGCTCGCCCGCCCTGGTGAGCGGCCTCCTCTGGATCGGCCCCACGCCGGGCCCGCCCGTGTCGCTGACCGATCTCGGCACCGGCTCGTCCATTCCCGCTCTCGCGCCGCTCGCCGACCGGGTCGTCTTCCTCGTCGATCTCGTCGATCGCCCAGGCCTCCCCGACACCCGCGAGGTGTGGATCACCGACGGCACGCACGCCGGGACCCGGCGCCTGCGGGGAGCCCCGTTCCTGCTCGGCCCGCCCAGCCTCGTGGCGACCGACCGGCTGGCCTTCTTCCTGCCGGCGTCGAGCGCGAGCGACTTCGGCCGGCAGCTCTGGGCGACCGACGGCACCTGGTTCGGCACGCGCCTCGTGCACGACTTCGCGACCGGTCCGGGCGCCGGCGGCCCGCTCGCGCAGGCGGCGATCGGCGGCGAGCTCGTCTTCTCCGCCCGCACCTCGGAGACCACGGCGCCGCTCTTCGCCTCCGACGGCACGGCGCGCGGCACCCGGAGCATCTCCCTCCAGGCCTCCTGGGGGGACGGCTTCACCCGCGTGGGGAACGACCTCTTCTTCGCCTCGCGCCCGCCGGTGCCGAACCTCCCCATCACCCAGCGGCCGAGCCCCCTCTGGCGGACCGACGGCACGGCGCTGGGCACCCGGCTGATCTCGCCGGCGATCGTCGGCTTCGGCAACCCCGCGGCCCTCGGCGACCGCCTGCTCTTCAGCGCTGCCCGCGAGGTCAGCCCCTTCAACGGCGCCGACGTCGAGCTCTTCGCGAGCGACGGCACGCGGCGCGGCACCGGGCTGGTGAAGAACATCGACCCCTACGACACGGACACCTTCCACAACCACATCTGCGTCGGCGAGTCCTCGAACCCGGCGCCCGGCGTCGTCATCCGCGGCCAGCTCGTCTTCGCCGCCGGCGACAGCGACCACGGCCGCGAGCTGTGGGCGACGGACGGCACGCCGCGCGCCACCCGGCTCCTCGCCGACATCGATCCGCTGCACGCCGGCGAGCCCCCTCCCGGCGCCTGCTCGGACGGCGACACGCGGACCGACTTCGGCCTCTCCTCGGATCCCGCGGGCTTCGTCCGCTATCGACGCGGGGCGCTCTTTACTGCCGACGACGGCTCGACCGGCCGCGAGCTCTGGCTCACCGACGGGACGACAGCCGGCACCCGGCGCGTCGTCGACCTCCGTCCGGGGCCGCAGGGCTCGTCGCCGCACGATCTCGTCGCCTTCGGCAGCGACGTCTACTTCGTCGCCTCGGCCGACGGCGAGGGCGAGGCCCTGTGGAAGAGCGACGGCACGGCGGCGGGGACGGTCGAGGTCTCGGACCTGCGGCCGGCGGGCTCGACGACGCCCTCGTGGGCCGGCGAGCTCACCGTCTCCGGCGGCCGCTTCTTCTTCGCCGTCTACAACGAGACGACCGGCGCCGAGCTGTGGACGAGCGCCGGCGATGCCGCCTCGACGCGCCTGGTGGCCGATCTGCGGCCGGGCCCGGGGAGCTCGTCGCCGCAGCAGCTCGCCGACGTCGGCGGCCGCCTCGTCTTCGCCGCCGACGACGGGACGACCGGCGTCGAGCCGTGGGTGAGCGACGGCACCGCCGCCGGGACCCGCCGGCTGGGGGACATCCATCCCGGCCGCGACGCCTCGTCGCCCGGGCCCTTCACCCTGGTGGGAGGCAACCTCCTCTTCGGCGCCGACGACGGCGTCCACGGCCGCGAGCTGTGGGCGATCCCGCTGGCCGATCTGGCGCCCTGAGGAGGATGGATCGATGAACGCCTGGCGTACCGTTCGGGTCCTGCCACCGCGCACCGCGGCGGTCGCCTGTCTGCTCTTCGCGTCTCTCTCGCCGCTCGCCGCGGCGCCCCGGCTGGTCGAGGACCTGAGGCCGGGCCTCGTCCACGATCGGGCCTCGATCGACCTCTTCGAGGCGGTGGCGGCGGGCGGCGTCCTCTACTTTGGCGCCAGCGACCCGGATCACGGCTACGAGCTCTGGCGCAGCGACGGCACGGCGCACGGCACCTATCGCCTGACCGACGTCTGCGCCGGCCCCTGCGGCTCCTCGGCGTTCCAGCTCACGCCCCTGGGGCGGCAGCTGTTCTTCACCGCCGACGACGGCGTCTCCGGCAGCGAGCTGTGGGTGACCGACGGCACGCCGGGCGGCGAGAGGCGCGTCGTCGACCTCTGCCCGGGCCCCTGCGGCAGCCAGCTCGGCCTCACGGCAGCGAACGGACGCATCTTCCTGACCGTGACGACCGCGACCGGGGTCGAGCTCTGGCTGAGCGACGGCACCCGCCGGGGGACGGCGCGCGTCATGACCCTCTGCAGCAGCAGCGGGTGCACTGCCGGCACCGGGCCGGTCTTCGACCACCGCGTCATCGTCTCGGTCTTCTCCACCGGTCCCGTGCTGGACCTCTCGGTGAGCGACGGCACGGCCGCCGGAACGCGGCCTTTCGCGAGCCTCGTGGGAGCGCGGGTGCCCAGGCCGATCGCCACCCCGATCCCGGCCGGCCGCCTGCTCTTCTTCTGGACGGCCGACGGCCTCTGGCGGACGGACCTCACCCCCGCCGGCACGTCGCGGGTGGCCCGGCAGCCGACCGCGACGGACGACGAGCCGCCGCTCTCGCTCGCCTCCGGCGGCGCGCTCTACGCCCTCCTGCCGAACGGCGACGTCCTGCGCTCCGACGGGACCGCCGCGGGAACGCGCGTGGTGAGCCAGGCCGCCGACCACGGCCACGCCACGTTCCTCCTCGGCGCGCTTCCGGTCGCCGGCGGAATCCTCCTGGAGACGCTGGACGATCTCCTCTGGATCGGGCCGAGCCCACGGATGCCGAGGAGCCTCGGCCGGGCCGGCGGGATCGGCGGCCCGGGCGGGGGCTTCGTCTCCGCTCTCCAGCCGCTGGGCGACCGCGCCGCCTACCTCGTCGACCGCCAGGGCAGCGGCGAGGTCTGGATCACGGATGGCACGATCGCCGGCACGCGGCGCGCCTGGGCCTCGCCGTCGGTCGACGATTCCGAGATCCTCGCGACGACCGATCGGCTCGTCTTCTTCCTGCCGGCGGCGGGCGATCTCTGGACGACCGACGGCACGCCGCGGGGGACGCGCCGGGTGCGCGACCTGGGGACGGGGCCTGCGTCGTCCGGTCCGCTCGCCCAGACCGCGGCCGGCGGCAAGCTCCTCTTCTCGGCGCAGACCGGCGTCACCAGCGCGCCCCTCTTCACGAGCGACGGCACCGCGGGTGGCACCGGACGGCTGTCGGCCGCGGGCGGATGGGCGTCGAGCTTCGCGGCGGCCGGCGGCGAGACCTTCTTCGCCTCGCTCCACACGCGGACGGTGAGCGGCTACACCTTCCTCGTGCCCAACGGCCTCTGGAAGACCGACGGCTCCCCGGCGGGCACGCGCGCCGTGGCGCCCGAGCTCGTCGACTTCGGCTCGCCGGCCGCGCTCGGCCGCCTCCTCCTCTTCAGCGCCGCGAGAGAGGTCAGCCCCTTCAACCAGCCCGACCTCGAGCTGTTCCGGAGCGACGGCACGAGCGGCGGCACCGCGCTCGTCAAGGACATCGATCCCTATCAGGCGGACACCACGTTCCACCACATCTGCGTCGGCGAGTCGTCGAGCCCGGAGCCCGGAGCCGTGCTCCGCGGCCGCCTCCTCTTCGCCGCCGGCGACAGCGACCACGGCCGCGAGCTGTGGACGACGGACGGCACCAAGGCCGGCACCCGCCTCCTCGCCGACATCAACCCCGGGCTGGCCGGCCAGATCCCACCCACCGCCTGCTCGGACGGCGACTCGCGGACCGACTACGGCCTGTCGTCCGATCCCGCGGGCTTCGTCCGCTTCCAGGACGGCGCGCTCTTCACCGCCGACGACGGCTCGACCGGCCGCGAGCTCTGGTGGACCGACGGCACGACGGCGGGCACGCGGCGCGTCGCCGACCTCCGTCCGGGACCGGACGGCTCGTCGCCGCACGATCTCGTCGCCTTCGGCGGCGACGTCTACTTCATCGCCGCGGCGGGCGGCGAGGGGGAGACGCTGTGGAAGAGCGACGGCACGGAAGCGGGCACGGTCGAGGTCTCGGACCTGCGGCCCGCGGGCTCGACGACGCCCTCGTGGGCCGGCGACCTCACGGTCTCCGGCGATCGCCTCTTCCTCGCCGTCTACAACGAGACGACCGGCGCCGAGCTGTGGGCGAGCGAAGGTGACGCCGCCTCGACGGCCATGGTGGCCGACCTGCGGCCGGGACCGGGCAGCTCGTCGCCGCAGCAGCTCGCCGACGCCGGCGGCCGCCTCGTCTTCGCCGCCGACGACGGGACGACCGGCGTCGAGCCCTGGGTGAGCGACGGCACCGCCGCCGGCACCCGCCGGCTGGGAGACATCCATCCCGGCCGCGACGCCTCGTCGCCCGGGCCCTTCACACTCGTGGGAGGCAACCTCCTCTTCGGCGCCGACGACGGCGTCCACGGCCGCGAGCTGTGGGCGATCCCGGTTTCCGATCTCACGCCCTGAGGGCAGGACCTCGGCATAGAATCCTCCCGCTCGCCGCGGACGGGCGAGCGCGCGGCCCGAGCGGGCCGGCAGACCTCGCTCCCCCTCCCCGACGCCGTGCGGGACCTCGATCTTCAAATGCTCTCGTGCACCGCCGGGCAGAAGCATCCGACAGGCTCGGTGCGCAGTGGTGCACTCTGGTGTATCCTCAGAAGATGCCGAGCTCCGAGAGGCCTGTCCGTCAGAGCGTGAGCCTTCCCCCGCGCGTCGCCCGCCGTGTCAAGTCGCTCGCCAGGTCGAGCCGGACGAGCGCCAGCCGGATCCTCGTCGAGCTGATCGAGTCGGGCCTCGAGGCACGGGAGCAGGAGAGAGAACGCTTTCTCGGGCTGGCGGACCGCCTGGCGGATGCCCGCGACCCGGAGGAGCAAAAACGCATCAAGGAGGAGCTCGCTCGCATGACCTTTGGTGAGTGATGCCGAAGATCCAATGGACCGGCCTGTGCCCGGCGCTCAGGGACCATCTGTTCGAGCTCCGCGAGCGCAGGATCACCGCGGGCAGTTCCGCGGCATACAATCCTCCGGCTCGCCGCAGACGGGCTAGCGCGCGGCCCGAGCGGGCCGGGAGGATGGACCGTGGACGAGGACCCCAGCCCGACGACCTCTCCCGACCCTTTCCTCGCGCCCGCCGAGCGGCGGACGCTCGCGGCCGTCTGCGAGGCTCTGCTTCCGGCGCTGAGCCCGGAGCCGGGCGACGATGCGCGGCTCTTCGCGCTCGACGCCGGCTCCCTGGACCTCGCCGCCGCGATCGAGGGGGCGGTCGGCACGCTCCGGCCGGAGCAGCGGGCTGACTTCCGGCGCCTCCTCCGCCTCCTCGAGCAACCGCTCGTCATGCTCCCGCTCGCCGGCCGGGCGCGATCCTTCACCGGCCTCCCCGCCGACCTTCGCGAGCGGGCCCTCCTCGCCATGGCGACGAGCCGTCTCGAGCCGCTCCGCACCGGCTTCCAGGTGCTGAAGCGCCTCGCCACCTTCCTCTTCTACAGCGTCCGCCCCGGAGGCAGCGACAACCCGGCCTGGGGCCCGCTCGGCTACCTCCGCTCGCCGCGGCCGCCGGCGGTCGCGGCGGGGCTCTCGCTCACCGCGATCGACGGCCCGACGACCCTCGACGCCGACGTCTGCGTCGTCGGCTCCGGCGCGGGCGGCGGGGTCGCCGCGGCGGAGCTCGCCGCGGCGGGACGGCGGGTCGTCGTGCTGGAGGCGGGCGGCGGGGAGCAGGCGCCGGACTTCGAGCAGACCGAGCTCGAGGCGATGCGGGATCTCTACCTCGACCGCGGCCTCGCGGGGACGCGCGACCTCACCGTCGCCATCCTCGCCGGCGCCACCCTGGGAGGAGGGACGACGGTCAACTGGCAGACCTCGCTCCCCCTCCCCGACGCCGTGCGGGACGAGTGGGCGGCGCGCTCGGGCTGCGCCTTCTTCGCCGAGGAGAGCTTCGGCCGCTCGCTCGCCGCCGTCATGGCCCGCGCCGGGGTCGGCGTCGAGCCGAACGTGGTCAACGCGAACAACGCGATCCTCCGCGACGGCTGCCAGGCGCTCGGCTGGCGCTGGCGCGAGGTGGGCCGGAACGCGCGCGGCTGCGACCCGCGGCAGTGCGGCTACTGCGTCTTCGGCTGCCGCCACGGCGGCAAGCAGGGCGTCGCCGCCACCTTCCTCCGCGACGCGCAGGAGCGCGGCGCCCGCATCGTCGTCCGCTGCCGGGCGCGGCGGGTGCTCGCGGCCCGCGGCCGGGTGACCGGGGTCGAGGCGGTGGCGACGACCTCAGCCGGCGTCGAGGTTCCGGTCGAAATACTCGCGCCGATCGTCGTCGTCGCCTGCGGCAGCATCCACTCCCCGGCGCTCCTCCTCCGCTCCGGGATCGAGCTCCCGGCCGTGGGCCGCCACCTCCACATCCATCCGGCGACCTCGGTCGCCGGCACCTATCCCGAGCGCATCGAGCCCTGGAGCGGGCCGCCGCAGTCGATCCTCTGCGACGAGTTCGCGGAGGTCGCGGGCGGCTACGGCTTCCGCCTGGAGACGGCGCCGGCCCACCCCGGCCTCGCCGCCCTGGCGACCCCCTGGTGCGGCGCCCGCGACCACCGCCGCGAGATGCAGACGGCCGGCCGGAAGGCGACGGTCATCGTCCTCGTGCGCGACCGCGGGTGCGGCCGGGTGCGCATCGCGCGCGACGGCGCGCCGCTCGTCGACTACCGGCCGGGCCGCCAGGAGATCCGCCTGCTCCGCGAGGGGATCGCCGCGGTGTCGCGCGTTCATCTCGCCCTCGGTGCCGAGAGCCTGCTGGCGCTCAACCACCGCCGGCTCGGGCTCGCTCCCGCGCGGAACCTCCCCGCCGCCGTCGTCGACGCGTACTTCGCGGCGATCGCGAAGAGCCGCTTCGACCGCAACTGGACGACCCTCTTCACCGCCCACCAGATGGGCACCTGCCGCATGGGGAGCGACCCCAAGACCGCCGTCTGCGACGCCACCGGCCAGGTCTTCGGCCTCCGCGGCCTCTACGTCGCCGACGCCAGCGCCTTCCCCGCCTCCTCCGGCGTCAACCCCATGATCACCATCATGGCCCTCGCCCACCACGTGGCGGGGCGGATCGCGGACGGCGCGGCCTAGGCTCCGACCGGAGAAGGCACCGGTTTCTGGAAGGAAATGAGCTCTACCGGAGCGCCGTTGTGAACAATCATGGCGGAGCGGACGCCCTCGGACGGAGAGCCCGGCGGGTAGATAACGTGCTGGCCTTCGAGTGCCGCTTCGAGATCGTCGACCTCGAATGCGACATGAGGGACGGTGCGAATGAGTTCGTGAAGCGGGCTTTCCGGCTCGAAGCGCATCCACTCGATGCCGTATGGACTTGAGGTGAACCCCGAGACGAAGAGACCGAACGGTTCAAGGTGCAGCTCGTTGGCTTGGACCTTCGTAGTCGGAATGCCTATGTGGT
>DATBQN010000613.1:0-2829 GCA_036560825.1 Thermoanaerobaculia bacterium | reverse complement strand
AACCAGGCGGAGAGCGACCTCGAGCGCGGCTGGGACAAGGCGCGCGGCGAGTCGAACCTGAAGTGGCACGAGGCCAAGGGCGCCACCCAGGACGCCTGGAACCGGGTCACCCACAACGTCTCCGAGGACAACTACTGGCGTGAGAGCTACGGCTCGCGCCCGTACGCCAAGGGCCGCAAGTACGAGGATCTCCAGCCGGCCTACCGCTACGGCATGGAGGCGCGGGAGCGCTACGCCGGCCGCCGGTTCGACGACGTCGAAGGCGACCTGCGCAGCGGCTGGGAGAAGACCAAGGACGCCACCCGCTATCGCTGGGAGGACGTCAAGGACGCCGTCCGGGACGCCTTCGGCCGCAATCCCGACGTCCGGCGCTAGCCGGCCGCGATCGGTGTTCCCCAACGGCCGCGGGCTCGACGCCCGCGGCCGTTTTCCGTCCGCCCTGCCGCTTTACTCCCGCTCCCCCTATACTTGCCACCATGGCGCCGCGCTTCGACCCCGAGAGGAAGACGCTCGACCTCGCGGTGGCGGACCTGCTCGAAGGGGGGTTCGCGCGGAGCCTGGGCTTCGGCAACCGCGGCGGCTACGAGCGGCTCTGGCTGGGGCAGGCGATCCACAGCCGCTATCAGGAGCAGGCGATCGAAGGGGACGGCAGCTACCGCCGCGAGGTGGTGGTCGCGGCGAGCTTCGAGCACCGCGGCTGGACGGTGACCGTCTCCGGCCGCATCGACGGCCTGCGCCGCGAGCCGGACGGCGCCCTCGTCGTCGAGGAGATCAAGAGCGTGCGGCGCGGCGGCGCCCTCGCCCCCGCCGTCCGCGAGATGTACCAGCGCCAGGCGCTGCTCTACGCCTGGATGCTCCGCCAGCTCCCCGAGCACGCCGGCCGCGCCGTCCGCGCCGAGCTGGTGCTGATCGCGATCGGCAGCGACGAGGTCGAGCGCGAGCCGCTCGCCGCCGACCCCCGCGGGCTCGAGGCGGGGGTCCGCCGGCGGGTCGCCCAGCTCCTCCACGCCCACGAGCTCGATCGCCAGGCCGCCGCCGACCGCCGCGCCGCGGCCGAGCGCCTCGCCTTCCCCTACGCCGCCACGCGCCCGGGCCAGGAGGACATCCTGGCGGCGGTGGGCACCGCGGTCGAGCACGGCGAGCACCTGCTGCTCCAGGCGACGACCGGCATCGGCAAGACCGTCGCCGCCCTGTTCCCGGCGCTCCGCTACGCGCTCGCCCACGACAAGCGGCTGGTCGTCCTCACCGCCAAGACCCTGCAGCAGGAGATGGCGATGGCGGTGCTCTCGCTGCTCAACGCGGACGGCGCCTTCCGCTCGCTCCGCCTGCGGGCGAAGGCCAAGATGTGCGCCAACGACCAGGTGATCTGCCACGAGGAGTACTGCCGCTTCGCCAAGGACTACTACCTGAAGCTGCAGACCTCGGGCGTCGTCCAGCGCCTGCTCGCCGAGCGCCCGACCCTCGAGCCGGACGACGTCTTCGCCGCCGCGCACCACGCCGAGGTCTGCCCCTTCGAGCTCTCGCTCGATCTCGCCGGCCATGCCCAGGTGACCGTCTGCGACTACAACTACGCCTTCGACCCCTACGTCTCGCTCCCCGAGTTCGGCGCCGACCGCGACCTCTCGGACACCATCCTGGTGATCGACGAGATCCACAACCTGGTCGACCGCGGGCGCGGCTACTACAGCCCCGAGCTGGGGGCGGCGGCGGCGCGCCGCGCCGCCGAGGCGCTCGCCTTAGGCGGCTCGCCCCTCCACCTGCGCATCGCCGGCCTCGCGGCGAAGCTCGCGCGGACGATCGAGGAGGCGGTCGACGACGCCATGCTCGAAGGGCCGCAGAGCGAGCGCGCCCTCGAGGCGGCGCTCCCGGAGGACCGCCTGTGGGCTCTGCGCCCCGCCTTCGACGCCGCCTTCGTCGACTATCTCGAGCACCAGCGCGAGACGCGGACCTTCCGCGCCGACGACCCCTTCGTCGCCCTCTACTTCGACTTCCTGCGCTTCCTCAACGGCCTCGTCGTCTCCGACGCCGCCTTCAGCCACTGCGTCGAGCGGACGCGCGGCGACAGCCGCCTCAAGGTGCTCTGCAAGGACCCCAGCCGCTTCCTCGGCGACGTGATCCAGCGCTCCCACGCGACGATCGGGCTCTCGGCGACCCTCTCGCCGCCCGATTTCTACACCGGCCTCCTCGGCTTCGCCGCCGGCCGCACCGCCTTCGTCGAGATCGGCAACCCCTTCCCCGCCGCCAACCGGCGGGTGGTGATCGACCCCACGATCGAGACCACCTTCCGCGAGCGGCCGGCCTACTACGAGCGGATCGCCGAGCGCCTCGCCGAGTTCGCCGACGCGGTGCCGGGCAACTGCCTGGCGCTCTTCCCCAGCTATCAGTTCCTCGCCGAGGTGACCGGCCGCATGCGCCTGGCGGTCAAGCGCGTCCTCGTCCAGCGCCAGGCCGACGGCGACCGCGAGCGCGAGGCGATCCTGCAGACGCTGCGCGGCGCCATCTTCGGCGACGTCTTCCTGGCGGCGGTCGCCGGCGGCGTCTTCGCGGAGGGGGTCGACTATCCCGGCGAGGTGCTGAAGGCGGTCGCCGTGGTCGGCCCCTGCCTCCCCGGCCTGTCGCTCGAGCAGCAGCTCCTCAAGCAGTACTACGAGGAGCGCTTCGAGCGCGGCTTCGAGTACGCCTTCGTGGTGCCCGGGATGACCCGCGTCGTGCAGGCCGCGGGGCGGCTCATCCGCTCGCCGGAGGACACCGGCGTGATCGCCCTCTTCGACCGCCGCTTCCTGCATTCCCCCTATCGCCACCACCTCCCCGCCGACTGGCTCCCCGAAG
>DATBQN010000612.1:0-8150 GCA_036560825.1 Thermoanaerobaculia bacterium | reverse complement strand
CGCCGCCGCGCGCAGGGGCTCGTCCGCTATCCCGACGAGGCCTACCGCACGCGGCTCGACTACGAGATCCAGGTGATCAACAAGATGGGGTTCCCCGGCTACTTCCTGGTGGTCTGGGACTTCATCCGCCACGCCCGTGAGCAGGACATCCCGGTGGGCCCCGGCCGCGGCTCGGCCGCCGGCTCGGTGGTCGCCTGGGCGTTGCGCATCACCGACATCGACCCCTTGCAGTACGACCTGCTCTTCGAGCGCTTCCTCAACCCCGACCGCATCAGCATGCCGGACATCGACATCGACTTCTGCATGCGCGGGCGGGGCGAGGTCATCCGCTACGTCTCCGACAAGTACGGGCGCGACCGGGTGGCGCAGATCATCACCTTCGGGACCCTCGCCGCCAAGGCGGTGATCCGCGACGTCGGCCGGGTGATGGGGATCCCCTACGCCAAGGTCGACCGCATCGCGAAGCTCGTCCCCGACATGACGAAGTCGCTCTCCGAGGCCGCCAAGGAGGGCGCCCTCGCGCTCGAGGTGCAGAAGGACCCCGAGGTCAAGAAGATCGTCGAGGTGGGGAGCCGCCTCGAGGGCCTCACGCGCCACGCCTCGGTCCACGCCGCCGGCGTCGTCATCACCCCGCGTCCCCTGGAGGAGCTGGTGCCGCTCTACCGGGCGACCAAGGGCGACGAAGAGACGATCATGACCCAGTGGGACATGAACGTGGTCGAGAAGCTCGGGCTCCTCAAGATGGACTTTCTCGGCCTGCGCACGCTCACCGTGATCGACGACGCGGTGAAGATCCTCAAGCACCAGGGCACCGACCTCGACCTCAACGAGGTGCCGCTCGACGACCCCGAGGTCTACCGCCTGTTCTGCGAGGGAAGGACGAGCGGCATCTTCCAGTTCGAGTCGCGCGGCATGACCGACCTCCTGCGCCGCGCGCGGCCGTCGAAGTTCGAGGACCTCACCGCCTTCAACGCCCTCTACCGGCCGGGCGCTCTCTCGGTCGGCATGGTCGAGGAGTACATCCAGCGCAAGCTCGGCAAGCGCAAGGTCAAGTACATCCTCCCCGAGACCGAGCCGATCCTCGCCGAGACCTACGGCGTCATCACCTACCAGGAGCAGGTGATGCTCATCGCCGTCGCCGTCGCCGGCTTCACCATGGCCGAGGCCGACGTGCTGCGCAAGGCGATGGGCAAGAAGAAGGCCGAGGTGATGGCCGAGCAGAAGGAGAAGTTCGTGCGCGGCGCGGCGCAGCGCGGGGTGGCGAAGGAGAAGGCCCGCGAGCTCTGGGAGTACATCGAGCCCTTCGCCGGCTACGGCTTCAACAAGAGCCACAGCGTCGCCTACGCCATGCTGGCCTACAAGACGGCCTATCTCAAGGCGCACTTCCCCGTCGCCTTCATGGCGGCGATGCTCAACTCCGAGCTCTCCTCCTCGGAGGCGATCGCCAAGTACATCGCGGAGTGCCGCAACATGGGGATCGCCGTGCTGCCGCCGGACATCAACGAGAGCGACTGGGCGTTCACCGTCGTCGGCGGGACGATCCGCTTCGGCCTCGGCGGCGTCAAGGGGGTGGGGGAGGGGGCGATCGAGGAGGTGCTCGCGGCGCGGCGGCGGGTGGGGGCGTTCCGCGGCCTCGCCCACCTCGCCTGCGAGCTCGACACCCGGCACGTCAACCGCAAGGTCTTCGAGAGCCTGGTGAAGGCGGGCGCCTTCGACGGCCGCGGCGTGCACCGCGCCGCCCTCTGGGCCGCGCTCGACCGCGTCCTCGATCACGCGCAGCGGCGCCGGCAGGAGCGCGAGGTGGGGCAGACGACGCTCTTCGGAGCGATGATCCATGGAATCGGCGGCGCGGGCGGCAACGGGAGCGGCGCCGCCGGCACCGCCGCCGACACCGAGCAGGCGCTCGAGCCGGCCGTCGATCCGGCGGTCCCCGCCTGGAGCGAGCGCGAGCGGCTGCGCTACGAGAAGGAGACCCTCGGCTTCTATCTCACCGGCAACCCGCTCCTCGAGCACGAGGAGGCGCTCGCGCGCGCCGCCCTGCAGTCGACGGCCGACCTCAAGGAGGGTTTCGAGGGGCCGGTGACGGTGGGCGGCATGATCACCAACCTCAAGCGGGTGAAGATCAAGAGCGGCCCCAACGCTGGCCGCTTCATGGGCCGCTTCGTGCTCGAGGACCTCGCCGGCGCGCTGCCCGTCACCCTCTTCGCCAACCAGCTCCAGCAGTTCGGCCACCTGCTGGCGGACGAGGCCGTGGTGCTGGTCAAGGGAGAGGTGCGGGGGAGGGACGGCGAGCCGGAGCTCACGGTCGAGGAGATCGTGCCGCTCGACCAGGCGGCGGCGAAGACCCTGGCCGCCGTCGAGCTGGTGCTCGAGCCCTCGGTCTCGCAGGGAGCGATGCTGCAATTGAAGAACCTCCTCCTCGAGCATCCCGGCCGCGTGCCGGTGACCCTCACCGTCCAGCTCCCCGACCGCAAGGTCTCGATCGCCGCCGAGGAGAGCTTCAAGATCGCCTTCGGCCCCGAGCTCGCCGCCTCGATCGAGGGCCTCATCGGGCGCGGCGCCGTGCGCGAGCGGTTCGACGCGCCGCCCGCGTAGGAGGGAGGGAGCCTCCTTGACGGATCTCGAGAGGGAGCTCTTCGCGGCCATCGACGCCGACGACGCGGCGGCCGTCGAGAGGCTGCTGGGCAAGGATCCCGCGCTCGCCGGCGCGCGCGGCGAGGACGGGGTCTCGGCGGTGATGCGGGCGCTCTACCGCCGGCGCGAGGGTGCGCTCGCCGCCCTCCTCCTCGCGGCGCGCGACCTCGACCTCTTCGAGGCGGCCGCGCTGGGGGAGAGCGCGCGGGTGGCGGAGATCCTCGCGGCGCGTGCCGAGGCCGTGAGCGACCGCTCGCCCGACGGCTTCACGGCCCTCCATCTCGCCGCCTTCTTCGGCCGCGCGCCGGCCGCCGAGCTCCTCGTCGCGCGCGGCGCCGAGGTCGACGCGGTGGCCGCGAACCCCATGCGGGTGACCGCGCTCCACAGCGCCGCGACCTCCCGCTCGACCGCCGTCGCCGGCCTCCTTCTATCTCGCGGCGCCGATCCCAACGCCGCCCAGCAGGCGGGCTTCCGGCCGCTCCACTCGGCGGCCAACAACGGCGACCTGCCGATGATCGAGCTCCTCCTCGCCCACGGCGCCGAGCGCGACGCCAAGGCCGACGATGGCCAGACGGCGGCGGACTTCGCCGCGGCCGCCGGCCGCGCCGAGGCCGCCGAGCGCCTGCGCCGGTAGCACCCCGTTCTACAATCTCCCTTCGTGGAGATCATCGCGACCCACCTGGGGGCGGACTTCGACGCCTTCGCCTCGGCGATCGCGGCGCGGCGCCTGCACCCGGAGGCGCGGCTGTTCTTCCCGGGATCGCTCGAGGAGTCGGTGCGGCGGCTGGTCGCCGCGGGGCTGGTGGAGATCGCGGACGAGATCCGGCAGAAGGACGTCGATCCAGCGGAGCTCACCCGCGTCATCCTCTGCGACATCCGGCAGCGCGACCGGATCGGCGCGGTCGCCGACTGGCTCGCCGCGAATCCGGCGATCGAGGTGTGGGCCTACGACCACCACCCGCCCGCCGAGTCGGACCTCGCCGTGGCCGGCGGTCTCGTCGATCCCGCGGCCGGCTCGACGTCGACGCTCTTGGCCGAGGAGCTGGCACGGCGCGGCGTGGCGCCGACGGCGGCCGAGGCCTCGCTCCTCCTGACCGGCATCTACGAGGACACCGGCTCGCTGACCTTCCCGAGCACCGGCCCGCGCGACCTCGCCGCGGCGGCGCACCTGCTCGCCGCGGACGGTGACCTCGGGGCCGTCCGCCGCTTCGCCGTCCGCCACCTCGACGCCGTCCACCTCGAGGTGCTGCACGAGATGGCGAGCCGCCTCGCCGTCCACCGCATCCACGACCACCGCGTGGGGGTGACCGAGGTCGAGCTCGCGGGCTACGTCGACGAGCTGGCGCCGCTCGTCAACCGCTGCCTCGAGATCTTCGAGCTGCCGCTCCTCTTCGCCCTCTTCGGCGAGGGCGACCGGGTGGCGCTGATCGGCCGCGGCGAGCTGCCCGGCTTCGACCTCGGCGCCGCGCTCGGCCGGCTGGGCGGCGGCGGCCACGCCACCGCCGGCTCGGCGCGCCTCCGCGAGGCGACGCTCGTCGAGGCGCGCGAGCGCCTGCTCGGAGTGCTCGCCGAGACCCTGCCGCCCGCGGCGCGCGCGGCGGACCTCATGATCGCGCCCGTCTTCACGCTCCCCGCAGCGACGTCCATCGCGGCGGCGAAGCGGCTCCTCAACGAGCGCCAGATCAACGCCGCGCCGGTGACTTCGGAGGCCGCGGGCGGCGAGAGCGGACCGGCCGTGGGCGCGATCACCCGCCAGCTCCTCGACGCGGCGCTCCAGCACGGCCTGGGCGAGCGGCCGGTCGAGACGGTGATGGAGACGGGCCTCGAGTGGGTGGCGCCGGAGGCGCCCGCGGAGGAGGTCGGCCGCCGCATGCTGGCGAAGAGCCCGCACGAGCCGCGCTTCGTGCTGGTAGGGGATGCCGCGACCGGCCTTCCGCTCGGCCTGGTCACCCGCATGCAGGTGCTCCGCCACCTGCACGGCCGGCTGGCCGGTCCCGCGGAGAGCCTCGACCGCCGCCTGGCGCAGCAGAAGGCGAGCCGCGAGGACGCGGCGCACCTCCTCCGCCGGCTCGCCCCGGCCGTCGCCCGGCGAACGGAAGCCGTGGCCCGCGTCTCCCGCCGCTCGGGCATCCCGGTCTACCTCGTGGGCGGCCTGGTGCGCGACCTCCTCCTCGGCCGCGAGAACCGCGACCTCGACGTCGTCGCCGAGGGGGACGGGCCCGGCTTCGCGCGCCTCCTCGCCGCCGAGCTCGGCGGGCGGGTGCGGGTGCACGAGGCGTTCCTGACCGCCGTGGTGGTCGACCCGGAGGGCTTCCACGTCGACGTGGCGACGGCGCGCAGCGAGTTCTATCGCGCCCCGGCGGCGCTCCCCGAGGTGCAGACCTCGGCCATCCGCCAGGACCTCTACCGCCGCGACTTCACGGTCAACACCCTGGCGATCCGGCTGGGAGCGCCCGAGGCCGGGGGCGGCGCGGATCTCGAAAGGCCCGGCCGGGGCGCTCGAGACGCGCCGCCGGAGCTCCTCGACTACTTCGGCGGCCGCCGCGACCTCCGCGAGCGGACGCTCCGCGTCCTCCACAGCCTCTCCTTCCTCGACGATCCGACGCGCGCCCTCCGCGCCGTCCGCCTGGCACTCCGCCTGGGCTTCCACATCGCCCCCGAGACGCTGCGGCTGATCGGCGTCGCGCTCGCCGAGGGCGCCTTCGCGCGGCTCTCCGGCTCGCGCCTGCGCGACGAGCTGATCCTTCTCCTCGACGACCCCGACCTGGCGCTCGACGGCCTCGACCGCCTCGCCGAGCTCGGCCTGCTGGCCGTGCTCCATCCCGGCGTCCGGCTGGACGAGCCCGTGCGCGAGCGCCTCCGCCGCGCGCGCGCCGCCCTCGACTGGTATCGCCTGGAGAGCCTCGCCGATCCGCCCGCCCGACCCTGGCGACTCTTCCTCGCCGGCCTGGTCGCGGAGCTGCCGCCGGGCGATCTCGCCGCGCTCTGCGACCGCCTCGACCTCGTCGGCGCCGACCGCCGGCTGCTCGCCGGGATGCCGCCGCGCCTGGCCGCGGCGCGGCGCGTCGTCGAGCGCCCGGCCGTCTGTGCCCACGAGGTGGACGAGGCGCTGGCGGCGCTCGCCGGCGAAGAGGCCCTCCTCCTCATGGCGGGCCTCGGCGAGGCGGGGCGCGCCTGGGTGCGCCGCTACCTCTGCGAGCTCCGGCCGCTGGCGCTCGCGGTGCGCGGCGCCGACCTCGTCGCCGCCGGCGTGCGGCCGGGCCGCGCCGTCGGGCGCGCCCTCGCCGCCACCCGCCGCGCCCGTCTCGACGGAGAGATCGGCTCCGGCGAGGAGCTCGCCTACGCGCTCGCGGCGGCCCGCCGGCCGGAGCCCGCCGGCGACACGGGTGAGGTCGCGCCGTCCGACACGGTCGCTGCGGTCGCCGCCGTCGAGAAGGGAAGCTCGTGATGAGGCTCCCAATGATTGCGCTCCCAGCGGCCTGGGCATTCATGGTCCTCGGCGGTGTCGTGCCGCCGCCCGCGCCGCCGCGGGCGCGCGCGGCGGACCGCTCGACCGAGATCTTCCGCCTCGACTGTGGGAGCACGCTCGGCCACCGCGAGGTCACCCTGTTCAAGAACGGCACCGTCCGCCTGCGCGAGGGCGAGCGCGGCAAGGAGCGGATGGGCCTGGCAGAGCTCGGCCCCGACGAGGTCGCCGGCGCCCTCCGCCGGCTCGCCGAGGAGGACCTCTCGCAGGTCGAGGAGCGGGCGCGCGGCCCCGAGGGGGATTGGGTGGAGGGCTGCGCGCTGTCGCTCGCCCTGCCGGACAAGCCGCCGCGCACCTTCCGCTACGGCCGCTACGACGCGCTGGCCCTGCCGCTCTCGCGCGTCCTCCGGGTGGTCGACGACCTTGCCGCCAAGGTGGTGGTGATGGAGGGGGCCGAGCACCTGCCGGAGGGCTACGAGCCGCACCCCGGCGACGTGCTGAAGCGCGTCGACGGGCAGCTCTTCGAGGTCTTCGAGTTCACCGTCGACCACAAGGGCCTCGAGATGCGCGGGGTGAACCAGCCGCTCGTCCTCTACGTGCTGATCGAGCAGCTCCGGCAGGAGTTCGTCGCCCTCGTCTCCCGGCGGCGGCCGTGAAGCCCGGCGTCCGGGTGACCGGCGGGGAGCTGCGCGGCCGGGGCCTCGCGGTGCCGCCGGGAGCGCGGCCCACCGAAGGCCGCGTGCGCGAGGCCCTCTTCTCGATCTGGGCCGACCGCCTCTCCGGCGCCCGCGTCCTCGACCTCTTCGCCGGCAGCGGGGTGGTGGGGATCGAGGCGGCGGGCCGCGGGGCGCTCGACGTCCTCGCCGTCGACGACGACCCGCGCGCCGCAAGGACGATCGCCGAGAACGCCGCCCGCCTGGTGGCCGGAGCGGTCGGAGCGGTCGCCGTCCTGCGGCTGAAGCTCCCCCGCGGCCTCGCCCGCATCGCCGGCCGCTCCTTCGATCTCGTCTTCGCCGATCCCCCCTACGCCTTCGACGGCCACGCCGCGCTCCTCGCCGCCGCGGCGCCCCTCCTCGCCCGGGACGGCGAGATCGTCGTCGAGCACTCCGCACGCCTCGACCTCCCCCTGGAAGTCGGCCCCCTCGTGCGCACCGATGTCCGCCGCTACGGCGAGAGCGGTCTTTCCTTCTACAGGCTCCGGTCGCCGTGACGACACTCCTAACGAAACATCCACGGGTTGGGTCAGGCTTCCTCCGCCCTCGGCCATGGGTTCCTCCCCCCTGGGAGGGGGAGGGTTGGAGAAGGGGGGAGGACAGGAGGGGGGTGGGTGCGATCGCGCGCCGAGCCAGCCCCCCACCTGTCCTCCCCCCTGTCCCAACCACCGCCCCCCCAGGGGGGAGGGACCCGAGCGCCACCGCTTTCTCGATGTTCCCACCCATCGACTTGAGGCGCGGCTCCATTAGTAGTACTCCGCGCAGGAGAGGAAGAAGCCGCAGAGCGGGTCGCGGCAGAAGAGCTTGCAGCGCTGCTCCTCGAGCCGCCCGCCGCAGTTGGGGCAGGTGCGCATGAGGGTCTCTGCTGGGGCCTCCCGAGCGGGCGCGGGCACGGCTCCGGCTCGGGGCCTTGAACCGGACGGCGGGGTGGATCGTTCGGAAGCGCTCACGTCTCCGAGGTTAGGACTCGCCGGAAGGACCGTCAAGCGCGACGAATCACCTGGCACCTCGTTCCCGGCCCTCGACGAATCACCTGGCACCTCGTTCCCAGCCGCAAATCCGGTTGCCGGCGCCCTCCCCATCCGGTACCGTAGCGACGCCCCGGAGGACGATGAGGAGACCGGCATGCCGCGGATCACCAAGGTCTACACCCGGACGGGCGACGACGGGACGACGGGACTGGGAGGCGGGCAGCGGGTGCCCAAGGACTCGCCGCGGATCGCGGCCTACGGCACGGTCGACGAGCTGTCGTCGGCGATCGGCGTGGCGATGGCCTCGGGCCTCGACGAGCGGCTGGCGGCCACGCTCCGGCGCATCCAGAACGAGCTCTTCAACCT
>DATBQN010000611.1:0-3084 GCA_036560825.1 Thermoanaerobaculia bacterium | reverse complement strand
GAGCGCGCCGCCGATCATGGCGCGCGCGCCGCGCGGCACGCTCTTGTCGAGGGTCAGCCGGACCATGAGGATGAAGACGTCGGGCACCAGGAGCAGCATCCTGGCCGCGTCGCCGGGGAGCTTCCCCGCCTTGCTCTCGATGCCCGAGACGACGGTCTGGCGCAGGCGGTCGTAGAAGGAGAGGAGGCCGGTCGACGGCAGGTCGGGGCCCGCCGCGAGCGCCCGCTCGGACTCGCGCTCCGCGGCGTCGATGTCAAACGTGTGGCCCAACGACCGGTCGGAGGTGCCGTTGAGCGACGCCAGGTCCTCCGCCACCCCGAAGCCCAGCTCGTCCGCTCGCCCCGCCCCTTCCTTCGTTCCGTCCTCCATCGCACCCTCCGCCGCGCCGGAGACCGCGCCCTGCGGCTCCGCCTTCATGATATCCCCACCGGCGCGACGGGCCGCTCCATTCATCCCATTCAATGTCGCGGCGGCGCACTTTTCGCCGGATTGGTCGGCGCAGCGGGCGCCGCGTCAGAATCGAGATAGCGGAGGGCCCGCTCGAGCACCTCGTCGCGCCCGGCGCGCAGGCCCGCGATCGTCGGCGCCGCGGCAACGTCCGGGACGAGACCCACGCGCTGGAGCTGGCGGCCGTCCGCGTGGCGCACCTCGTGGCCGCTGAAGCTCATGAAGATCCCGCCCGGTAGCGACAGGGTGGCCACGTCGCCGTTAGCCCCCGCCGTCGGGGTGCCGACGAAGGTCGTGGCGCTCGCCGCCTCGAAGAGCAGGCCGCTGTGCTCGGATTGGCTGATCGCCCGCTCGTCGATCAGCATGACCGTCTTCCCCCTGTAGAGCGGCCGGTCCGTGGTGTCGATCGTCTGACAGAAGGAGAGGGCGACGTCGGCCGCCACGGGCACCAGCGCCGAGACCTCCGGGCGGCGGAAGAGGGCGCCGCACCGGGCCTTCCGGATGTTGATCCGCGGCGCGATCGACCACGAAGTCCCCTTGGGGTAGCCGCGCATGTCGAGGACGATCGCACGCGTCTTCGCGAGGCGCTCGAACATGCCGTCGACCTCGAGCTCGGTGAGGCGGGTGAGATCGACGTAGCCGACGTCGCCGACCCCGCCCGGCTCGCCGTCCGCGCGCGGCAGGATGCGCACCACCTCGCCGGACGTCGCCGGCGTGATGAAGCGCCGCCAGGCGGCTTCGCGGCGGACCCTCGCCTCGCGCGGCCTGCCGTCGCGGCCGGCGAGGAGCAGCCGCGCGGTCGAGCCGTCGGCGCCGGCGAGGAAGAAGGCGAGGAAGACCTTCTCGTCGAGGCCCTGCGGCGTCGAGGCGGCGACGTAGTGGGCGAGGCGGGTGAAGCGCGCCGCCGCCGGCTCGCCGTCGACCGCCTGGACGACGTCGCCCACCTCGACCCCCGCCTTCTTCGCCTCGTCCCCCGCCGCGATCACCACCGGCACGCCCTCGATCCGGCGGACGGTGATCGGCGGGCCCGCCGTGCCGAAGAGCCGGTCGAGCTCCGGATGGCCGTAGACGTACACGTGGTTGTCCGCCACGCGGGTCGACATCTCCGCCACGGCGAGCGCGTACTCGCGCGCGCCGTCCGCCCGCTCCATGACGGCGATCATCGCGGGGAGCGCCGCGCCCCAGTCGTCGATCAGCGGCTTGTAGGGATAGAAGAGGTCGATCACGTTCCACAGCCTGGCGACGGCGAGGAGCCGGTGCGGCAGGCCGGGCGCGCGCATCTCGGCGTACGTGCGGTCGGGCCGGAAGACCGCGTCGGGGAGCGGCGGCGCGGGAGCCGCCGGGCGCTCCGCCGGCGGTTGAGATTCAGCGAGCGCCATCGCGGCGGCGATCCCGGGGTCGTCGCCCGCGCGGGCGCCGCGAGCACCTTCCGCTCGCGCCGGCAGGGCGGCGTCGGCGTGCGGTCCGGGCCAGCGCGCGATGGGCACGAGCTCGCCCGTCCGCACGCGCGCCATGAGCCCCTCGCCGAGGTCGATCCGCGTCTGCCTGACGACGGCCTCGAGGTCGAGCTCTCCCTCGGAGACGATGGCGCCCTCGCCGGCCGCCTGGAGCGCCAGGGCCAGCGGCGGCACGGCCGCGGCGCCGTTGAGGAGGAACACGACCCGGCGCGGCGCCGAGGACCCGCCAGGCTTCGCGGCGTCGGGCGCGTAGGTCGCCGCGAACGGCGTCGCGAAGTAGGACGAGTAGCCGCCCGAGGAGACGCCGCGCTGCGTGACGTAGCCCGAATGGACGACGAAGCGCTCGGGGGGCGCGCGGACGACCTCGCCGACCAGGAACGGCGCCAGGGGGTCGAGGGCGAGGGAGTAGTCGACCGGATCGCCGTCCGCATCCCGCTCGGTGCGCAGGTCGAAGATCACGGCCCGCGCCTTGGCGAGCTCGGGACGCAGGCCGCTGGCGGCGGCGGGCAGCTCGGTATAGGCCGAGTAGCCCTGGTAGGAGCCGAGGTCGATCACCAGAATCCCGTCGGCAGCCCAGCGGGAGAGGGGCGGCCGCGCGGCCGGCCCGGTCGGCGCGACGGTCGCCGGCGGCGCCTGGGGGACCGGCGGGACCACACGAGTCATCGGATCGCCCAGCGCGGCCAGCATGCCGGCGGCCGCCGCCGCGTACTCGTCGCGGCCCTTCGCTTCGCGCACCTTGAGCACCGCCGAGGTGAAGGCCGCGTCCCAGTCGATGTCCTTGTAGGCGAGGTACGGGTGGAGGTAGCGGACGGCGCCCCAGAGCCGGACGAGGTGACCGAGGCGCGCGATGCGGAGCGCATCGGTTGACAGCGTGGACGGCGCGAGCTCCGCCGCCGCGCTCATCGCGAGCGCGAGGAGGGAGAGGAGGACGAGGAGACGTGAGCGCACGGCCGCTCCTTTCGGGAGGCGTGACCCTCGCCCGATCAGAGCACGTAGGCGAGCGCCAGGCCGATCTGGGCCGCCATCAGCATCAGGTACATGTGACGCCAGGAGGGGTGGTTCTCGGTCTCGGCGAGGGAGGCGGGATCGCGCACCAGGAGGTATACGGTGTAGCAGCCCCAGACGACCAGGACCGCCCCCAGCGCGCTCAGCAGCCAGGGGTTGCCGGTGAGGATCGGGT
>DATBQN010000610.1:0-4510 GCA_036560825.1 Thermoanaerobaculia bacterium | reverse complement strand
GCCCGCAGGCCGCCGATGCCGTCGAGGGCGCGCGCCATCTCCGCCTCGGTGCGCACGATGCCGACGAGGTCCTGCATCATGGTCTGCAGCTCGTGCTGGATGGCATAGGGGCCCTCGGGCGGGGCGCCCGGCGATCCGGCGGCGCGATCGGAGGGAGCGAAGGGAGCGAGGAGCCGCCGCTCCGCCGCCTCGACGTCGGCGTCGGCGATCGCCCCGGCGGCGTGCTCGCGGGCGAAGCGGGCGGCGTGCTCGCCGGCGAGCCGGCCGAAGACGAGCAGGTCCGACAGCGAGTTGCCGCCCAGCCGGTTGGCGCCGTGCAGGCCGGCGCCGCACTCGCCGGCGGCGAAGAGCCCGGGCACCGACGACATCTGGCTCTCCGGGTCGACGCGCACGCCGCCCATCATGTAATGGGTGGTGGGCCCCACCTCCATCGGCTCCTTCGTGATGTCGATCCCGGCGAGCTCCTTGAACTGGTGGTACATGCTGGGGAGCTTCCGCTTGATGTGCTCCTCGGCGTGCGGGATCCGCTCGCGGATCCACGAGATGTCGAGGAAGACGCCGCCGTGCGGGCTCCCCCGCCCCTCCTTGATCTCGCGCACGATGGCGCGCGCCACGTGGTCGCGGGTGAGCAGCTCCGGCGGCCGGCGGGCGTCCTTGTCCCCCTGGCAGTAGCGCCAGCCCTCCTCGTCGTTGTCGGCGGTCTGGTTGCGGTAGAGGGGCGGGATGTCGTCGAACATGAAGCGCCGGCCGGCGCTGTTGCGCAGCACGCCGCCCTCGCCGCGCACCCCCTCGGTCACCAGGATGCCGCGCACGCTGGGAGGCCACACCATCCCGGTGGGATGGAACTGGACGAACTCCATGTCGACGAGGTCGGCGCCCGCCTCGTAGGCCAGCGCGTGGCCGTCGCCGGTGTACTCCCAGCTGTTGCTGGTGATCGAGAAGGCGCGGCCGATGCCGCCGGTGGCGAGGATCACGGCGCGGGCGCGGTAGACGACGCAGCGGCCGCGCTCGCGCTCGTAGGCGACCGCCCCCACCACGCGCTCGCCGTCCTTGAGCAGCGTGGTGACCGTCGTCTCCATGTGGAAGTCGATCCCCTGGTGGATGCCGTGATCCTGGAGGGTGCGGATCATCTCCAGGCCGGTGCGGTCGCCGACGTGGGCGAGGCGGGGATAGCGGTGGCCGCCGAAGTTGCGCTGCAGGATGCGGCCGTCGCGCGTGCGGTCGAAGAGGGCGCCCCACGCCTCCAGCTCGCGCACCCGCTGGGGGGCCTCCCGCGCGTGGATCTCGGCCATGCGCGGGTGGCTCAGGTACTGGCCGCCGCGCATGGTGTCGGCGAAGTGGACCCGCCAGCCGTCGCGCTCGTCGACGTGCGCCAGGGCGGCGGCGATGCCGCCCTCCGCCATCACCGTGTGGGCCTTGCCGAGGAGCGACTTCGAGATCACCGCCACCCGGGCCCCCGCCGCCGAGGCCTCGATGGCGGCGCGCAGGCCGGCGCCGCCGGCCCCCACCACCAGCACGTCGACCTCGCGGCGCGGCAGCTCGGCCACTAGAGGATTCTCCAGTCCGTCCACACGCCCATCGAGCAGAGCCGGACGTAGAGGTCGGAGAACGCCACCGAGCAGAGGCTCATCCACGCCCACACCATGTGGCGCCGGTTGAAGCAGCCGACGCAGCGGTAGGCGGTGAAGCGCGCCGGCGAGCGCGAGAGCTGGTTCAAGCGCCCGCCGACGAGGTGGCGGAGCGAGTGGCAGCCGAAGGTGTAGCCGCCGAGGAGGACGACGTTGGCGGCGAGCACCAGGGTGCCGACGCCGACCCCGAAGGCGACCCGGCCGCTCGCGTCGGTGAACCAGAGGGCGTTCCAGACGTCGTGGAGGAGGAAGAGCAGGAAGAGAAGGGCGATGTAGAGGAAGTAGCGGTGGACGTTCTGCAGGATGAGCGGGAACGAGCGCTCGCCGCGGTAGCTCTTGCGCGGCTCGCCCACCGCGCAGGAGGGCGGATCGGCCCAGAACGCCTTGTAGTAGGCGCCGCGGTAGTAGTAGCAGGTGAGGCGGAAGCCGCCCGGCGCCCAGAGGATGAAGAACGCCGCCGACCAGGGGAACCAGCCCGGCCACCAGCCCGGCTTGCCGCCGAGCCAGCCGTGGCCGCCGTCGCCGAAGACCTCGGGGGAGTAGAACGGGGAGAGGTAGGGTCCAAAACGGAAGTGGGCGTTCTGAAAGGCCGCCCAGCTGGAGTAGACGACGAAGGCGGAGAGCCCGAGGAAGACGGCGAGCGGCTGCACCCACCAGGCGTCGCGCCGTGCCGTTTGGCCGAAGGTCCGCCGGAGCACCTGCGCGTCGCCCATGACCTCAACCTCCTGTCATCTCGGACCGCGTCGGCGCCAACTTACGGGCACATGCGGGGCCACAGGCCCGGGTCCAGAGTCGAGCTATTGGAGCCCAACGCGGGGGAGGTGTCAAATCGGAGACCGCGCTATTCTTCGCAGGCGAGGCGACCATGACGGACCCGCCAGAGCTCGAGCCGAGCGGCCACGCCGACACCTTCTGCCGCGACTCGCTGTCCCCTCGCGAGCTGTGGCCCGACCTCCTCTACACCGGCGTGCCCGAGCTCGCCTACCCGCCGCGCCTCAACGCGGCCGCCGAGCTCCTCGCCTCCGGCATGGCTCTTTGTGGGGAACGTGGCGAGCGGAAGGCGATCCTCTCGCCGCGCGGCGACTGGACCTACGCCGAGCTCGGCGCGGCGGTCGACCGCATCGCGCGCGTGCTGACCGAGGACCTCGGGATGGTGCCCGGGAACCGCGTGCTCCTGCGCTCGCCGAACACGCCGCTCCTCGCGGCCGCCTGGCTCGCGGTGGTCAAGGCCGGCGGGGTCGCCGTCTGCACGATGCCGATGCTCCGCCGGCGCGAGCTCGTCTACATCGCCGACAAGGCCGAGATCCGGCTCGCGCTGACCGACGCCCAGCTCGCCCCGGAGTGCGAGCAGGCGATGCGCGCGACGGCCGGCGGGGCGCGGGTCGTCCGCTTCCAAGGCGGCTTCCAGGGTGGCTACCAGGGTGGCTACCAGGGTACAAAGGGCGACCGCGACCCCGGCTCGCTCGAGGCCCTGATGCGGGACAAGCCCGCCGGTTTCCCGGCCTGCGACACCGCCGCCGACGACGTGGCGGCGATCCTCTTCACCTCCGGCACGACGGGCAAGGCGAAGGGCACGCTCCACTTCCACCGCGACGTCCTGGCGGTGACCGACTGCTTCCCGCGCTACGTGCTGAAGCCCGTCGCGGACGACGTCTTCTGCGGCACCCCGTCGCTCGCCTTCGCCTATGGCCTGGGCGGCCTGCTGCTCTTCCCCCTGCGCTTCGGCGCCGCCACCCTCCTCCTCGAGCAGGTCGCGCCGCCGCACCTCCTGCAGGGCATCCAGGAGCATCGGGCGACGATCTGCTTCACCGCGCCGACCGCCTATCGCGCCATGAGCGGGCTCGCCGGCGGCTACGACCTCGCGAGCCTGCGCGCCTGCGTCTCGGCCGGCGAGACCCTGCCGGCCGCCACCTACGAGGCCTTCCGGCAGGCGACCGGGCTGCGCATCATCGACGGCATCGGCACCACCGAGATGCTGCACCAGTTCGTCAGCGCCGCCGGCGACGAGATCCGGCCCGGATCGACCGGCCGCGCCGTCCCCGGCTATGAGGCGAAGGTCGTCGACGAGAGCGGCGTCGAAGTTCCTCCCGGCACCATCGGCCGTCTCGCCGTCCGCGGGCCGACCGGCTGCCGCTACCTGAACGATCCGGAGCGCCAGCGGGGCTACGTGCAGGGAGGCTGGAACCTGACCGGCGACGCCTACCGCATGGACGCCGACGGCTACTTCTGGTACCAGGCGCGGACCGACGACATGATCGTCTCCGCGGGCCACAACATCGCCGGGCCGGAGGTCGAGGGAGTGCTGCTCGAGCATCCCAAGGTCCAGGAGTGCGGCGTCGTGGGAGTGCCCGACGACGAGCGCGGGCACGTCGTCAAGGCCTTCGTCGTCCTCGCCCCCGGCGCCGCGGCGAGCGAGGAGACCGTGCGGGAGCTCCAGGAGTTCGTCAAGGCGCAGATCGCGCCCTACAAGTACCCGCGCCGGGTCGAGTTCGTCGCCAGCCTGCCGCGCACCGAGACCGGCAAGCTCCAGAGGTTCCGCTTGCGCCAGGGCGCGACTCCGCCGTCGGGCGAGTAGGCGAATCGATATCCCAAGGTTGACCCGGCCGGCCGGCCGTCATACCGTACGACAATGAGCCGAGCAGCCGAGAAGTCGTCCGCCGTGCTGACCATCCGCATCAGCGCCGGGCTCACGCGATCGCTGGCGCGAGAGGCCAGGCGCCGCCGCAAGACCAAGAGCGAGGTCGTGCGGGAGATCCTCGCCGCAGGCTTGGGAGGCGAAGAGGGCGGCCTCGACGCCGCGGAGGAGGCCCGCCGGCAGTCGCTCCTCGTCAGCCGGCGCCGGTCGGAGCGCGAGACTCTCGAGTTCGTGGAACAGGTCGCCG
>DATBQN010000609.1:0-3385 GCA_036560825.1 Thermoanaerobaculia bacterium | reverse complement strand
TCGGGGCGCCAGTCGTACTCGATGTGGAGGGCGACCTCGCGCGCCTGGTCGGCGCCGCTCAGCTTCTCGACCACGTGGAGGGCGCCCTCGATGCCGGAGGAGAGGCCGGCCGCGGTGACGATCCTGCCGTTGTCGACCCAGCGCCGGTCGCGGACGACGCGGGTGGTCGGCGAGGTCGCCTGGAGCTGGCCGATCCGCCCGCTGGTGGTGGTGGCCGAGAGCCCGTCGAGGAGGCCGGCCTTGGCGAGCCAGAAGGCGCCGTTGCACACCGACAGCACGACCTTGGACTGCGGGCTCCTCTCGCGGATCCAATCGATGATGCGCGCGTTCGAGACCTGCACGTTGCCGCCGGGGAGGACGATCACGTCGGCCGCCGGCGCGTGGGCGAAGTCGTAGGTGGGCGTCACCTTCATGCCCATCCCGGTGGTGATCGGATCGGGCGTGGCGGCGACGGTGAAGACGAGGTAGCCGGCCTGGCCGAAGACCTCGTAGGGCGCCGTGTAGTCGATGATCTGCACGCCGTCGAAGAGCAGGATGGCGACGGCGCGGCGCCCCTTCCGCGGGACGAGGTCCATGCCGCAGAGCGGGCACTGGCCGGGGTGGTCGAAGACCTGGGTGTGCTCGGGCATCGGACAGACGTAGCCGGACGAGCCGTGCGCGTCGTCCCGCGGCGTGGAGCACGCCGGCGCGGTCGCCAGCAGCGCGAGGGGCAGGAGGACGGCGGCGGCGAGCAGGCGGTTCATGAGGCGTCTCCTTCGGCAGCGGCGATCGGGGGTGACCGCGCGACCTCGAACGATAGAGCCCGCGGCGCCGCCGGTCTTGAACGCGGGCGCCCTTTGGAACGTTGGCCGGGGCGAAGTCGAAACTAGCGCCGGCCCGGTGCGTAAACGAAAGGAGATGGAAGCCACGAGAGCCCCGAGCGCCTCAGGGCAGCCGCGGGCGCCCAATCCCCCGGGGCGATTCTTCGGCGAGGTGAGCCGCTCCGCCTCGGTCGCCGGGCTCGTCCTCTCGGACGTCGTCCACCTCCGGCCGCGGCGACTGCCGGAGCACGCGCACGTCGCGGCCTTCTACGGCCTCGCCGTGGCGGGCGACTACCGCGAGGTCTGCCGCCGGCGCGAGCTCGGCTACGGAAGGTCGACCGTCGTCTATCACCCGCCGGAGACATCGCACCAGGACGAGATCGGCCCTTCCGGGGTGCGGCTCTTCGTCATCGAGCTGGCGCCGGCCTGGCTCGAGCGCTTCGACGCCCTGGGCGTCGGCCGGCGCGCGCTCGAGGAGCCGCAGCACCTGCCCGGAGGCCCGGTGCACTCGCTCGCCCTGCGGCTCTATCGCGAGCTGTACGACGCCGACGCCTGCTCGCCGCTGGTTGTCGAGGGCCTGATGCTCGAGATGCTCGGCGAGACGGCGCGCGCCGGTTGGCGCCGCGCGCCGCAGCCGCCGGCCTGGCTCGGCCGGGTGCGCGAGTGCCTGGAGGCGGAGCCGGCGCGCGGCTGGACGCTCGCCTCCCTGGCGCCCGAGGTCGGCGTCGAGCCGGAAGCGCTATCGATCGCCTTTCGCCGCTTCCAGGGCGAGACCCTGGGCGAGCACCTGCGGCGGCTCCGGGTGGCCCAGGTCTGCGAGCGCCTGATCGCCGACCCCGACGCCGGCCTCGCCGACCTCGCGGCCGAAGCCGGCTTCGCCGACCAGAGCCATCTCACCCGCGTCTTCCGCCGCCTGACCGGCACCACGCCAGGCGCCTTCCAGGCGGCGCAGCGCCGCCGGCCCGCCCCGCCGGCCCGTTTCACGAACGTGCTCGAGCCGCAGAGTTTGTGAAGAAATCTCCGCGCTTCATTCGTAGAGCGCAACACCTTCTCCATTGTCATCCTGAGCGAAGCGAAGGATCTGGGTGGGGGCCTGTAAACAACTCTGTTTCTTGACTTTAGAGAGCCCTGCCCCCAGATCCTTCGCTCCGCTCAGGATGACAAGGCAGAGGAATTCCCACGCAAACAAGCTTGCTTGGCTTGTTCCGAAAAATGCACAGTCTCGTAGAGCGCGCGGCTGGATGGCGAGAGGCTTCGCTCCCGCGCCTTTCGTCGTTGACCTGTCAGTGACAGCCAGGCATGCTTCGACGCATGAGGACCACGATTCGACTGGACGAGCACCTGCTTGCCGAAGCCAAGCAGCGTGCCGCTCGCGACGGGACCACCCTGACCGTGGTCATCGAGCGGGCACTTCGCGAGAGCCTTGGCCGGCGGGAAGAGCAACAGAAGAAGCAGGTCAAGCTTCCGGCTTGGGGGGAAGGGTGGGTCCTGCCCGGGATCGACCTCGACGACTCCGCGTCTCTGCTCGATCGGATGGAGCGCGGGGGTGATTCTTCCTGACGTCACCGTCCTGGTCTACGCGCCGGCCGGCCGCCGCCGGCCGGCGCGAACGTTCCCTTCTGCCTAGGGGAAGGGGAAGTTGCAGGTGCAGGAGGAGTGCGCGCAGGGGGTTGCCGGCGTGCAGGTGAAGGACTTGATTCCCCGCGTGCCGCAGATCTCCTTGCAGAAGTTGTAGTAGTAGTCGCAGGTGGGCACGCAGGCATTGGCCCAGGTCGGCGGCGGGGTGCCAGGCTGCTCGGGCGCCTGGGGAGCGGGCGCGAGGATTGTCCCGTCCACCGGCGAGGCGGGCGACGCGAGGTCAGGAGCGTTCGCGGTGATCGCCGGGGTGCCGCCGGCGCCGGGCGCGGCTGGCGTGAGGGCTTGATCGGCGCGGGCGGCGGTGGCGGCGAAGAGACCCGCTACGAGAACTACGGAGAGAGCGGCTTTCATGGGATCGAGCCTCCGAGGCGCGGGCACGTCCGGGCGGTCGATCCGCCGGCGCGGCGCGGCACCTCCGCGGCAGTCTAGGCTGGTCGAAATGACGGCACAACTGTTGCCGTCGGACGACGCAGCGCGTCCATTTACGTCGGCTTCCGCCCGCCGTCCCGCAGCAGCCTGCCGAGCACCAGGAGCAGCGCCAGCACGGCGACGCCCAGGGCGGCCCAGAAGACGGTCCTGGGGACCGCTGCGGCGTCGGCCACCTCTCCGGGCTTGGGCTCGGGAAGGAGCGTGACCTCCCTGGCGGTCTCGCCGAGGAGCTGCGCGGAGAAGAGGGAGAGGTCGTAGCGCGGCGCGGCGAGGCCCGGCTCGCCGTAGAGGAGCTCGAGGCTGCCCTCGACCGGCTGGAAGTAGCGCAGCCGGACCGAGGGGAGCTGGAGCTGGGGCGCCTCGAGCGGCAGGGGCGCGTTGTCGCCCTCGTCGATGGCGAGCTCGAAGCGGTCGCCGGCCGGCAGGTCGAGGCCGATGGGCGGAGCGGGAGTCTCGGGGTCGGCGTGCCGCCAGGAGGCGACGGCCACCACCCGATCCTCCGCGGGCTCCCTCCCGCG
>DATBQN010000608.1:0-10863 GCA_036560825.1 Thermoanaerobaculia bacterium | reverse complement strand
GCGACCCGCGCGGCCAGAACGCGCAGCACCCCCTCGGGGTCGGTCGCCGGCAGGTCGGGGAAGATCAGCTCCGGCCGGGTCAGCGCGCCGAGCTCCACCTCAGAGCTCGGGGGCGATCAGCCCGTAATGATGGTCCTTGCGCTTGTAGAGGACGCTCAGGCGGCTGCTGGCGGCGTCGAAGAAGACCACGAAGCCGTGCTCGGAGGAGGCTTCGAGCACGAGCGCGGCCTCGTCGAGGGTCATCGGCTTGATGTCGAGGTGGCTGCTCTCGATCACCCGCGGCGCCCGCCCCTCGCCGATGCTCCCCTGGGCGAGGACCTCGACCGGCCACCGCTTCCTGCCGCTCTCGCCGCGCCGCCGCTTGTCGACCCCCTTCTGATGGGTCCGGCGGGCCGCCTCCTCGACCTTGACCACCGTGCGCTGGACCGCCTCCTGGAAGCTGCCGTCGGTCTCCTCGGTCCCCTGCAGGACGCCGTCGCGGTGGGTGACGTGGAGGTCGGCCACGAAGCTGTGCTTCTCGGCGATCAGCGTCACCCGCGCCTCCAGCGGCTCCTCCAGGAACTTCTCCAGCTTGCGCAGCTTCTGTTCCACCAGCTTGCGGAGCTTGTCGTCGATGGGAGTGTTGCGGCCGAGGATCTCGGTTTTCATCAGAAGATCTGCTTTCTGTCGGTCGAGGACGGGATGCTCAGCTCGTCGCGGTACTTGGCCACGGTGCGGCGGGCGATCTGGATCCCCTCGCGGTTCAGGATCCGCATCAGCTCGCTGTCGGAGAGCGGCCGCTTGGGGTCCTCCGCCTGGACCATCTGCTCGATCTTGCGCTTGACGGTGAGCGACGAGATGTTGTCCCCGTACTCACGGTCGATGCCGCTGTGGAAGAAGAACTTCATGGGGAACAGCCCGCGCTGGGTGTGGATGTACTTGTTGGAGACGACGCGGGACACCGTCGACTCGTGCATGCCGATGTCTTCGGCGACGTCGCGGAGCACCATCGGCCGCAGGTATTCGATCCCCTGGTCGAGGAACTCGCGCTGCTGGCGGACGATCGAGGCGGCGACCTTGTAGATCGTCCGCTGCCGCTGGTCGAGGCTCTTGATCAGCCAGACCGCGGAGCGGATCTTGTCCTTGATGAACTGCTGGGCCTCGGACTGCCGGCCCTCGCTCCGCATCGCCTGCAGCATGCGGCGGTAGGCGCGGCTGACCCGCAGCCGCGGCAGCCCGTCGTCGTTGAGCTGGATGATGTACTCGTCGCCCACCCGCCGCACGAAGACGTCGGGCTCGATGTAGTGCGGGCGCTCGGTCGAGAACTTGCGGCCGGGATGGGTCTCGAGCGACTTGATGACCTCGAGCTCGGCCTCGAGGGCGGCGAGCTCGACGCCCAGGCGCTTGGCGACGGCGGGGAACTGGCGGCGCAGGAAGAGGTCCCAGGCCTCGACCACGATGCGGCGGGCGAGGGCGTCGGCGGCGATGCCGCGCGCGTCCATCTGCAGCAGCAGGCTCTCCTGGAGCGAGCTGCAGGCGATGCCGGGCGGGTCGAAGCCGCGCACCCGGTCGAGTGCCGCCTGCACCTCCGCGAGCGAGTAGTGGGAGCGCTCGTCGCCGTTCTGCCCGGCGTCCTCGGGGCTCGCGTACGAACCCATGGCGCAGATCTCCTCGGGGGTGGCGACGAGAAAGCCGTCGGGGTCGAGGTTGCCGATGATGAGCTCGGCGATCTCGCGCTCGCGCGGCGTCGCCTCCGCCATGTGGAGCTGCCAGAGCAGGTGATCGTAGAGGTCGGGCTCGCGCGACAGGCTGTTCTCGATCGGCGGCTCGTCCCGCTCCTCGACCATCGAGGAGTATCCCGAGCTCTCCCAGGAGTCGCCGAAGTAGGCGTCGAGATCGATGTTCTCCATCGACTCGCCGTGGTCGATCTCCTCGCCGTTGGCGGTCTCCTGCTTCTCCGCTTCCTTCTCCTTGCTCTCCTCCTCGCGCGGCGCCTCCTCCTCCTCGATCTCCGTGCTCTCCTCGAGGACCGGGTTCTCCACCAGCTCCTGGGTGAGCAGCGTGTCGAGCTCCATGCGCGTCATCTGCAGCAGCTTGATCGCCTGCTGCAGCGACGGCGTCATCACCAGCTTCTGCGCCAGCTTGAGCGACAGCTTCTGCTCTAACGCCATCTAGCCATGCACCCTAGAGAGAGAAGTCTTCACCCAGATAGATCTTGCGGACCTGCGAGTCGGCGGCCAGCTCCGGGGGGGTTCCGGAGCGCAGGATCTCACCGTTGTTGATGATATAGGCCCGGTCGGTTATCTTCAAAGTTTCCCGCACGTTGTGGTCCGTGATCAGGACTCCTATGCCCATCGCCTTGAGGTGGCGGATGATGCCCTGGATGTCGAGCACCGCGATCGGGTCGATCCCGGCGAAGGGCTCGTCCAGAAGGATATACCACGGGCTGATGACGAGGGCGCGGGCGATCTCCACCCGGCGGCGCTCGCCGCCGGAGAGGGCGAAGCCGCGGTTCTTGCGCACCTTGCCGAGGCCGAAGTCGGTGATCAGCTGATCGATCCGCCGCTCCTGCTCGGCGTGCGACAGGTCGAGGGTCTCGAAGATCGAGCGCAGGTTGTCCTCGACCGACATCTTGCGGAAGACCGACGGCTCCTGCGGCAGGTAGCTGATGCCGCGCTGGGCGCGCAGGTACATGGGGAGCTGGGTGATGTCCTCCTCGCCCAGGAAGACCCGGCCGGCGTCGGGGGGCGTCAGGCCGACGACCATGTAGAAGGTCGTCGTCTTGCCGGCGCCGTTGGGGCCGAGGAGCCCCACCACCTCGCCGGGCTCGATGTGGACCGAGACGTCCTGCACCACGGCGCGGCCGCGATAGACCTTGCGCAGGCTCTCCGTCGACAGCTTCTGCGGCTCGCTCATGGCGGCGCGGCCCCGCCGCCGTTCGCCGCGGTGCCCAGCACGTCCACCTTGCCGCTCTCGTTGTGGTAGATCATGTGGCGGCCGCGCACCACGTTGGCGTCCTTGTCCTTCATCGTCACCGGCTCGCCGAACATCTCGATCACCTTCTGCTTGACGTGGTAGACGGCGCGCTGGCTGTCGAGGGTGCGGCCGGCCTGGGGATCGACCAGGTGGACCTGGCCGGTGCCGGTCATCGTCTCCGCCTTCTTGTCGGCGCCGAGCTGGACCTCGAGCTTCTGGCAGTTGAGCGTGCGGTCCTTCTGCACCACCCGCACGTCGCCGGTGTAGGTCAGCAGGCGCTTGCTCTCCAGGTAGACGAGGTCGCTCGAGGTCACCTCGACCGGCTCGCGCGACGGCTCGTCGGCGGTCGCCGGTGCTGCGGTCGCCTTGGCGCCGGCAGCGGGGGCGGCTTTCGCCGGCGCTCGCGAGCCGCCCGCCGCGGGCGCCGGCTGGGGAATCCACAGGGTCTTGACGCCGCCGCTCGCGGTGAGCTTCTTCGAGTCGTCCTCGCCGGAGAGGAACTTGGCGGTGAGGAGGTTCGCCCCGCGCCACGCCCGCACCTCGCCGCGGAAGAGGAAGGAACGCGGCGACTCGCGCCAGAAGCCCTCCTTCGCCTCCACCCGGATCGGCCCCTCGCCCTCCCCCAGCGCCGAGCCGGCGAGCTCGTTGTCGTCGGTCTTCTCGATCACCGCCCGCACTCCCCCGTCGGCATGGACGAGCCCCTGGGGGCGGGTGTAGACCATGTGCGGCGCCAGCACCTGGCCGCGGTCGGAGCGCACCTGGACCGGATTGCCGAAGAACTCCCCCTGGCCGCTGTCGAAGCTCATCGTGCCGCGGTCGCCGGCCACCGAGAGGCCGGGGTCGGTGTAGGTTACGGCCCGCGTCACGCTGATGTCGGCGATCTGGCCGTCGGGGCGAAAGCCGGCCTGGGCGCGATCGCCGGTCACCTTGCGCGGCCCCTTGGCCGCGGGGTTGCCGGTCTCGGTGAGGACGACGTTGTCGACCGCCGTCGCCTGGGAGAGGACGCCGTTCGTCATCTGCCCCTCGACTCGCCGCGCGGTCAGGCTGCGGGCGAGACCGCCGCCGCTCGCCTCCAGCCAGGCCTGGCTCTTGGCGTTCCCCTCCAGCCCCACCGTCTTCACCTCGTTGCTCCCCGGCTGCATCAGCACGGCGAGGTCCTCGCCGCGAAAGCGCAGCAGCGCCCTCCCCGGCTCGGCGGCGGGCTGCTTGCGCTGTCCGGAGACCCCCCAGAGGGCGCGGATGAAGGTCACCGACTTCTCGTCGGGGGTGAGGAAGGTGACGATGTGGGTCGCCTTGAACTCGTCGGTGCCGCGGGTGAGCTCGGCCTGGTCCTTGGGCGTCCCCTCGATCTGCAGCAGGTGCTGCTTGCGCTCGTAGACCGCGCGATCGGCGGTCAGCGACATCGCCGGCGTCTTCCCCGGCGTCGACGAGATGCTGGTGTTGCCCTGGAGGACGTAGAGCTCGTCGCTCAGGCGGACGTTCAGCTGCTGCGCCCAGCCGATGTACTCGCCGTTCATGCCGAGCTGGACGGGCCGCGGGGTGATCACGAGATTGCCGTTCTCGCGCATCTGGAGGATCGCGGTGTCGAGGGTGAGGCCGTTGGGGCCCTCGAGATGCACGTCGCCGCGCAGGCGCCCCTCGTTCTCCTGGCGGTTGAAGCTCGCCTCGCGCCCCTCGACCTTGTAGGGGCGGCCCTGGGGGTCGTAGAGCGTCACGCCGACCCCCTCGAGATAGATGGTGTTGTCGCGGTCGGCCTCGATGCTGTCGCCCTTGATGCGGAAGACCGGCCGTTTCCCCTGGGTGTAGGTGTAGTCGAAGCCCTGGCCGATCATCTTGGTGTCGGCGTCGGCCTTGAGCTGGTCGACCCGCGGCTTGACCGGCCTCCGTCCGGCGCGCCCGAAGACGAGGAGCGAGCAGACGGTGACGACCAGCACGACGACGACGGCGAGGATGGCCGTTCGCAGCCAGCCGAAGGGAGAGCGCTGCCTAACCGGCATCGGTCATGGCTTCCGCCGGGCGGCAGTCGAGGAGGCGGAGGACCGGGCCGCCGGTATAGCCGTCGCGCTCGAGCTGCCCGAGGACCTCGAAGCGGCCGGAGAGGCCGCTCGCCCGCGCCTGCCAGCGCCAGCCCACCAGCTCGACCGCCCCGCCGTCGTCGCCTCGCGCGCGGGCCGCGAGGTGGCCGTTGCCGAACAGCCGGGGGGAGCCTTCGAGCCGGAGCGGCCCGGTGCGCAGGATGGGGTGCGGGTTGCCCTGACCGTGGGGCTCGAGGAGGGCGAGCTCGGCGAGGAGCGCCCGGGAGACCTCGCGCGGCGCCACGCTGAGCTCGTACTCCTGGCGCCGCGCCAGTCGCGCCGGAGGCCACTCCGCGGCGGCCGCCTCCTCCCACTCCGCCTGCAGCGCCGCGAGCTCGGACGCGGCGACCGAGAGGCCGACGGCCTGCGCGTGCCCCCCGAAGCGGTCGAGCCGCGCCTCCCAGCGCGCGAGGAAGCCGTGGAGCTCGATGCCGGCGATGCTGCGCCCGGAGCCGGTGGCGCTCGCGCCCTCGACGGCGAGGAGGAGCGTCGGCCGATGCAGCTCGCGGGCGACGCGCCCGGCGGCGATCCCCACCACCCCCTTGTGCCACCCGGCGCGCCAGGCGACGAGGATCGGCGGCAGCGGCGAGCGCCGCCCGAGGTGCTCCATCGCCTCGTCGAAGACCTGCGTCTCGCGCGCCTGACGCTCGCGGTTCCAGCCCTCGAGCTGGAGCGCCAGCTCGGCGGCGCGGCGCGGGTCGCGCGAGAGCAGCAGCTCGAGCGCCTGCTCCGGAGTGTGGAGACGGCCCACGGCGTTGAGGCGCGGCCCCAACCGGTAGCCGACGTCGGCGGCGGAGAATGGCGGCTTCATCCCTGCCTGGCCGATGAGCGCTTTCAAGCCCGCCGAGCGCGTCTCGCGGAGCGCCAGGAGGCCGAGCGCCGCGATCACCCGGTTCTCGCCGCGCAGCGGCACCAGGTCGGCGATGGTCCCCAGGCAGGCGATGCGGAGGAGGGCGGGCAGCGGCAGCCGGCGGCCGCAGGTCTCCGCCAGGGCGAGAGCCAGCTTGAGGGCGAGGCCCACCGCGGCGAGATCGCGGAAGGGATAGGCCCCGAGCGCGCGATGGGGGTTCAGCTGGACGACGCCCTCCGGCAGCTCGTAGCGCGGCAGGTGGTGATCGGTGACGACGACGTCGACCCCCGCCGCGAGCGCGCGCTCGATCGCCTCCCGGCTCGAGCTGCCGCAATCGGCGGTGACGATGAGCCTCGCCCCCGCGGCCAGGGCCCGCTCGACGTGGACGGGCTGGAAGCCGTAGCCTTCCTCCAGGCGGTGCGGCAGGATGGGCGTGGCGTCGACGCCGCAGGCGCCGAAGGCGGCGAGGAGGAGCGCCGTGGCGGTCACCCCGTCGACGTCGTAGTCGCCGACGATCGCCACCCGCTCGCCGCGCTGGCGCGCCGCGGCGAGGCGGCCGACCGCCTCGCTCATGCCGGCGAGGAGGCCGGGGTCGTGGAGCTGGTCGAGCGACGGGGCGAGGAAACGGCCGGCCGCGGCCGCGTCGGCTACGCCGCGCCGCGCCAGGAGCGGAGCCAGGCGCGGCGAGCAACCCGTCGCGATCAGGAGGGCCGCGGCTTCGGGCGGGGGCGCGGCGACCCAGTCGACCGTGGTCATGCGGGGGGCCACGACAGCGGTCGCGAGGGGCGCCAGCGTCCTAGTCCTCCTCGTACACGCCCAGCCGGCGGAAGCGGCGGTAGCGCCTGGCGACGAGCTCCTCGGGGCGCTCCGCGGCGAGCTCCGCCAGAGCTCCGGCGATCACCTCGCCCACCCGGCGGCAGGTCTCCGCCGGGTCGGTCTGGGCGCCGCCCGGCGGCTCGGGGATCACCCCGTCGACCACCCCCATGTCGAGGAGGTCGGGGGCGGAGAGGCGCATCGCCTCGGCCGCCTCGGCCTTCCTCTCCTGGTCCTTCCAGAGGATCGCCGCGCACCCCTCGGGGGAGATCACCGAGTAGGTGGCGTACTCGAGCATGTAGACGAGGTCGCCGACCCCCAGCGCCAGCGCCCCGCCGCTCCCCCCCTCCCCCGTCACGGTGACCACGATCGGCACCTTGAGCACGGCCATCTCGATGAGGTTCCGCGCGATCGCCTCCGCCTGCCCGCGCTCCTCGGCGTCGATGCCGGGATAAGCGCCGGCGGTGTCGATGAAGGTGAGGACGGGGCGGCCGAAGCGCTCGGCCAGGCGCATGACGCGCAGCGCCTTGCGGTACCCTTCCGGCCGCGGCTGGCCGAAGTTGCGGAAGATGCGCTCCTTGGTGTCGCGCCCCTTCTCGTGGCCGATCACCGCGACGCTCTGGCCGCGGAAGGTGGCGAACCCGGCGACGATCGCCGCGTCGTCGGCGAAGGCGCGGTCACCGTGCAGCTCCACCCAGTCGGTCATCAGCGCCGCCACGTAGTCGAGCGTGTAGGGCCGGTCGGCGTGGCGGGCGACGAGCGCCTTCTGCCAGCGCGTGAGGCTGCCGTAGATCTCGGCAGTGTTCTTGCGCAGGGCGTTGCGCAGCCGATCGAGCTCGCGCTCTTGGCCGCTGCCCTCGGGAAAGGCCTCGAGCTCCTCGATCCGACGCCGCAGCTCGTTCAACGGCTCGTCGAAGTGGGGCTCGCCGCTTTGCATGTCGCTTGCCAAGGTAACAAACGGGGGGGGAGGAGGTCAAACTGGCACGGCTGCTACAGGAGCTGCTGCGGGTCGACGTCGATCGTCAGATCCCAGCCCGGGTTGACCGGCAGCACCGCGACGAGCAGGCGGTGGAGGTCGCGGCCGGCGGCCGAGCGGAGGAGGATCTGGAAGCGCCACTGGCCGCGCAGGCGCTCGAGCGGCGCCGGGGCGGGGCCGGAGACCCGCATCGTGCGCCCCAGCGGGTGCTCGTGGAGGGCGCGGGCGAGGCCGGCGGCGAGGTCGCGCGCCCGCTCGCGGCTCTTGTCGCGCACCAGGAGCTGCACCATGCGGGTGTAGGGCGGGTACTGGAAGATGCGGCGGAAGCGCATCTCCTCGCGGGCGAAGCCGGCGTCGTCGCCGGCGAGCGCCGCCTGGATCGCGTAGTGCGCCGGGTGGTAGGTCTGGATGACCACCTTCCCCGGCCGCTCGCCGCGGCCGGCGCGGCCGGCGAGCTGGGTGAGCAGGCTGTAGGTGCGCTCGACGGCGCGGAAGTCGGGGAACCCGAGGTAGCTGTCGGCCGAGAGCACGGCGGAGAGCGCGACGTCCGGGAAGTGGTGGCCCTTGGAGACCATCTGGGTGCCGACGAGGATCCTGACGTCGCCGCGGGCGAAGCGCTCGAGCACCGCCGCCGGGCCGCCGGGGCGCCTCGCGGTGTCGCGATCGAGGACGTCGACCGGGATCCCGGGGAACTGCTCGCGCAGCCGCTCCTCCACCCGCTCGGTGCCCGCCCCGATCGGCTCGAGCGTCGCCTCGCCGCAGCTCGGGCAGCGCTCGGGCTTCGGCCGCGTCGAGCCGCAGTAGTGGCAGACGAGCTGCTTCGCCCGCTGATGGTAGGTGCGCGGCAGGCCGCAGTCCTCGCAGCGCAGGTCCTCTCCGCAGGCGCGGCAGAGGAGGATGGGCGAGTAGCCCCGCCGGTTGCGCAGCAGGATCACCTGGCCGCCCCCGGCGAGCGCGGTCACCATCTCCTCGCGCAGGCGCTCCGAGACATGGACCTCACCGGGCGAGCGGTGCGGCGCCTCCTGCCGGAGGTCGACGAGGATGCCCTCGGGCAGCGTGCCATGGCCGGCGCGGGAGGTGAGGACGAGCTGAACCAGCTTTCCCGACTCGACGTTCTGCCGGCTCTCCAGGCTCGGGGTCGCCGAGACGAGGAGCGCCACCGCGCCGGCCTGCTTGGCCCGCACCAGCGCCAGGTCGCGGCCATGGTAGCGCGGCGCGACCTCCTGCTTGTACGAGCTGTCCTGCTCCTCGTCGACCACCAGGAGGCCGAGGTCGACGCCGGGGGGGAAGGGGGCGAAGAGGGCCGAGCGCGGGCCGAGGACCACCCGCGCCCGACCCAGGCGCACCCGCTCCCACTCCTGGTGCCGCTCGCCCGCGCCAAGGCCCGAATGGAGGATCGCGAGCTCGGCCCCGAAGCGCCGCTCGACGGCGCGGGCGAGCGCCGGCACGAGGGCGATCTCGGGGACCAGGAGGATCGCCGCCCTGCCCGCCGCGAGCGCCGCCTCCGCCGCCCGCAGATAGACCTCGGTCTTTCCCGCGCCGGTGATGCCGGCGAGGAGGAAGGCGGCGAACTCGCGCGCGGCGAGCGGCTCGGCGAGGCGGTCGAGCGCCGCCTGCTGGTCCGCGCGCAGCACGATGGCCTGATCCCCTCCGCCCGTCTCGCCCAGCATGTGGCGATCGAGGGCGAGCCGCTCGACCTGCGAGAAGCGCCGCAGCAGGCCGCGCGACGCCAGGCGCCGGACGACCTCCGAGGAGCAGCCGGCGGCGGCGGCGACCTCGGCGACCGTCGCCGGCCTCCCGATCGCCTCCAGGTACTCGATCACGCTGCGCGCCGCCGGCGAGCGCCGGACCGCCGCGCGGCGAGACTCCGGGTCGGAGGGGGCGAGCTCGACCGCCGTCACGTAGCGCGCCCCGCGCGGGCTCTCCTCCTCGCTCCCCACGCGCCCGCCCTCGACGAGGCGCGCCAGCGCGCCCTCGACCTCGGCGAGGCCGACCCGCGCCTGGAGCTCCGCCGTGCTCAACCTGCCGGCCGCGCGGAGGGCCTCGACGATGGCCGCCTCGGCGGCGTCACGCGGCGGCGCGATGGCGCCGGCGTCGGTCAGCCAGACCTTGCGGCCGCCCCAGGCCGGGAGGCTGGCGGGGAGCATCGAGCGCAGCACCTCGCCCAGGGGCGCCAGGTAGTAGGAAGCGGCGAAGCGCGCCAGCTCGAGGAGGTCGGCGGTGACCGCCGGCTCGCGGTCGAGGAGCTGCTCGAGGGGGCGCAGCGCGATGCCCTCGGGGCGGCGGTCGTGGAGGGCGACGACGATTCCGGTCAGCCGCCGCTTCCCCACCGCGACGCGCGCCCGCATGCCGACGGCGACCTCGTGCGCGAGGCCGGCCGGGACCTCGTAGATGAGCGGATCGGGCAGCGGCAGGGGGAGCGCGACGTCGGCGTACAGGGCGGACCGCTCGCTCACGGCGCGACGCTCAGGCGGTGCGCTCCCCTGCCGGCCGAGCCTCCCGGAGGCAGCGCTCCGAGCAGTAGAGCACGACGGCTCCGGACGGCGCGGCGACCGACTTGCCGGCGGATCGGGGCGGCGCCGCCAGCGCGCGCGACTGAGGGATGTGGGTGCCGCACGCCGCGCAGCGGACGAGCGTCACGTCGGCGAGCGGCCGCGGACCGCTCGCCGGTGGCGCGGCTGCCTCCCGCGGCACCGGCCGTCCGGCCCTCCGTCCCGATCGCGCCGCGGAGATTCGCCGAGCCCACGATTCGAGCGCCAGCCACAGGAAGACGGCGACGACGATCAGCTCGAGGAGACGCCCCATCGTCCACTTCCCTTCAGCCTTCGCCTATGCCGCCGCCTTCTTCTGGCGGTCGACCTCGGCGGCGAGGCGAGCGACGTCGGGATTGGTCGGCTGGAGGCGCTTGAGCTCGGCGAGGACGCTCTCCGCCTCGCCGTACTTCTTGAGGTCGAAGGCGAGCACGATCACCTGATTGAACTTCGACTGCCAGTGGTCGGGGGCGACCTTCTGCACCCTGTCGAAGAGCTCCAGCGCGCGGTCGTACTGCTTGAGCTCGCGATAGGTGATGCCGAGGTCGGTCATGGTATCGGGCTGGTTGGGGTGCAGCTCGAGGTAGTGGGTGTAGAGCTCGCGGGCGCGCGGCCAGTTGCGGATGTCGAAGTTTAGGTTGGCGAGCTTGAGCACCGCGTCGG
>DATBQN010000607.1:0-2007 GCA_036560825.1 Thermoanaerobaculia bacterium | reverse complement strand
TAGGGCCGCGACCAGTCGACGATCTCCGGCCGGCGCACCGTCACCCCTTCGGCCTCGAGGAGGCGGACGAAGCCGTCGAGCTCGCGGCGCGCGGCGTCGATCAGGTGTGGCGGAAAGGGCTTGCCGCCGTTCTCCCGGAAGAAGGACCACTGGTCGCGCGGCATGGTGGCCTTGAGCGACACGTGCCAGGGAGGGACGCAGGCGCCGTCGACGACGCCGACGATGACCTCCTCCAGAGGGTCCCATTCGTTGTGGCAATGGACGACCGGTAGCTCTCGGGCGAGCGGCTGCAGCACGTCGACTCCTCCACCCTGGGTTCCAGGCTCGCCTCTGGCGCGATCCGGCTCGGCTCCGCCTTCACCCTCCAGGGTGTCGCGATCGACGGAAATCGGGTTCGGTAGGATCTTGAACGCTCTCAAGGCTCCCGGCGGGCATAGAGGTTGTGGCGGTCGGAGCCGCGATAGAGCTCCTCCTGCTCGACGATCACCGCGAAGCCGCGAGCCCGCAGATCGGCGGCGATCGAGGCCAACCGATCGCCCAGGTCGTGCACCTCGGCGACGATCTGGCGGATCCTCGGCCAGTCGCGCTCGGCGATCCCGGCGAGCACCTGCGCCTCGCTCTTCTCGACGTCGATCTTCAGCAGGTCGATGCGCTCGACGCCGAGCTCCTCGACGACGCTCGACAGCGTGCGGATCGGCCGCGTGTAGGTCCGCGAGCGGAGGCGCTGATCGAGGAGCTCCTCTTCCGAGCGGAGCACCTCCGCCATCCCCGGCAGGCCCGCCGCCGCCTGGTTGTGGAAGAGGGTGCGGAGCGCCGCGCGCTCCTCGCCGGCGTCGGCGTGGAAGGAGGACATGCCGGAGGTCTGCGGATAGAAGGTCAGCTCGGCTTCGCCGGCGCGCTCGCCCAGACCGCAGTCGAAGAGCAGCACCTCGCCCTCGCACCAGAGGGCGTTCTCGGCGAGGATCGAGAAGAGCGGCGGCGCCGGCTCGAAGGCGAGGATGCGGGCGCCGCGCACGCGGTGCGCGACGAACACGGTGAACAGGCCGATGTTGGCGCCGACGTCGAAGACCGAGGCGCCGTCGGCGAGCTCGATGCCGTGGCGAAGGTAGGCCTCGCGGACGAAGATGTCGTCGTAGAACTGGGCGAGCTCGGCCTTCGTCTGGTAGGCGATGTTCATGCCGTTCGGCAGCACGGCGCGGCGGAGCGGCGCGGCCTCGCCTGGGTCGTCGACCCCCACCTCACATCTCGAGGACGATCTTCCCCGCGACGCCGCCGCGCGCCAGCGCCGCGTAAGCCTCCGCGGCGCGATCGAACGGCCAGCTGCGCTCGACCACCGGGAGCAGGCGCCCGGAGGCGAATCGGGGGATGGCGAAGGCGGAGAACGCCGCGACCAGCGCCGCCTTCTCGGCCCGCGAGCGGGCGCGGAGGACGGAGCCCTGGAGGCGCAGGCGCCGCGAGAGCACGACGCCGAGATCGATCTCGGCGCGGCGGCCGGCGAGGAGGCCGACGAGCACCAGCCGGCCGCGGCTCTTGAGCAGGCCGAGGTGGCGGTCGATGGGGGCGCCGCCGGTGAGGTCGATCGCCAGGTCGACGCCGGCGCCGCCGGTCGCGGCGCGGACTCCGGCGGGCAGATCGTCGTCGTCGAGCAGGGTCTCCGCCGCCCCCAGCGGGCGGAGCCGCTCGAGGCGGCCGCGGTCGCGTCCCGCGGCGATCACCCGCGCCCCCAGCTCCCGCGCCAGCTGGACGAACATCGTCCCCATGCCGCCGGTCGCGCCGGTCACCAGGACCGTCTCGCCGGCCTCGAGGCCACCCTCGACGACGAGGTTGGTCCAGGCGGTCACCCCCGCCTCGGGGATCGCCGCGGCCTCGAGGAGGGAGAGGCGCGCGGGGACCGGCAGGAGCTGGCCGACGGGGATGGCGGCGCGCTCGGCATGGGCGCCCCCGGCGGTGAGCGCCATCACCCGCGTGCCGGGCGCGAAGAGGCCGCCCCAGGCGGACTCCGAGACG
>DATBQN010000606.1:0-4196 GCA_036560825.1 Thermoanaerobaculia bacterium | reverse complement strand
ACCGAACGCTGGTTTCGCTGCGTTCCCTGCTCGCCCTCGCCCTCCTCCCGCTCGCCGCCCCCGCGGCTGCCGCTCCTCCCGCCGTTGCGGCCAGCGCGCCCGCCGCGAGCCTGCCGGCCGTCTATTCGATGCAGGAGGGCTACGTCGACGCGAACGGCGTGCTCCTTTACTACGTCGCCTTCGGGCAGGGGCCGCCGCTCGTCGTCGTCCACGGCGGGCCGGGCGCCTCGCACGAGTACTTCCTGCCCTACCTCGTGCCCCTCGCCCGCCACCACCGGCTCGTCTTCCTCGACGAGCGCGGCTCGGGCAAGTCGGCCAAGCTCGAGGATCCCTCCGGCTACACGGTCGAGGCGATGGTCGAGGACATCGAGGCCGTGCGCCAGGCGCTCGGGCTGGGCAGGATCGACCTCCTCGGCCACTCCTACGGCGGCGTCCTCGCCCAGGCCTACGCGCTCAAGTACCAGGAGCACCTCGACCACCTCATCCTCTGCAGCACCTTCTCGAGCACGCGGGCGATGAACGAGGTCTTCGCGCGCATGAAGGAGAAGATGTCGCCCGAGCTGCGCGAGCGGATCGCCAAGCTCGAGGCGGCCGGCCTCTTCGGTCACGGCAAGGTCTTCGAGAAGAACCGCTACCCGGCCGAGTACATGACCGCCGCCTGGGGGGAGGGCTACTTCCCCTACCTCTACCACAATCGGCCGGACGCCAACTTCGACCCCGCCCAGTCGGGAAACATGGCCTGGGACCTCTACCGCGAGATGTGGGGCTCGAACGGCGAGTTCGTCATCGACGGCAATCTGAAGTCGGTCGAGTACACCGATCGCCTGGCGACGATCAAGGTGCCGACCCTGGTGACGGTGGGGGAGAACGACGAGTGCGATCCGGCGCTGGCGCGGACCATCGCCGGCAGGATCGCCGGCGCCAGGCTCGTGGTGCTGCCGAAGAGCGGGCACATGACCTTCGTCGATCAGCCGGCGCTCTTCCTCGCCGCGGTCGACGACTTCCTGAGCCCGGCCCCTGCGGCGGCTCCCGGAAGGTAGCGACCCGGCAGGAGTAAGATAAAGTGGCGGAGTTCTCGACCGCCTGCGGAGGCCCACCATGTTCGAAGGTCTGTTCCAGCCGATGCACCTGATCCTGATCCTCGGCATCGCCCTCATCTTCTTCGGTCCCAGCAAGCTGCCCGAGCTCGGCAAGGGCCTGGGGACCTCGATCCGCGACTTCAAGAAGGCGATGAGCGGCGAGGACGACGAGCCGAAGCGTCTGGACGCCGCCGAGCCGACGAAGGAGCCCCCCGCGAAGGACTCCGCCGACTCGAGCCACTAGCGGCTCGTCCCGCTCGGCTTCTTCCTGTCGGGGCGGAGCTCGTCTCCGCCCCCTGCACGAAGGCAAAAGCCCGGCGCCTCATCGTATAAGCTTGGGTCGTCGTCGATCGGTTGTCAGGAACCGATCCGGGTGGGTGCGGGCTGGTGCGAAAGGGGGGACTCGAACCCCCACGACCTTGCGGCCACAAGATCCTGAATCTTGCGCGTCTACCAATTCCGCCACTTTCGCGCGGCGCCGATTCTAGGGAGAGACCCAGAGAGTGTCAAATGTGCATGCGGAAGCCCTTCCCGGCGCCGAGGCCCTGCTCGGAGAGCGGCTCCTCGCCCGTCTCGCGGCCGCCGGCCGCGAGGGACTGTCGCACGACGAGCTCGCCCGCGACCCGGTCCCTCGCGGCGCCGGCGAAGCCCTGCTCGACCGCGCGCTGACCGCCCTCGCCACCACCGCGCGCGCGGTCGAGATCGACGGCCGCTGGCTCGCCGTCGAGGCGAGCCCGTGGATCGCCGGCGCGATCGACCGGCTGGAGAGCGGCGACGGGCTCCTGCGGCCGGGCGCCGGCCGCGAGCCTGGCTTCTTCGTCCCCCGCCGCTACCTCAAGGGCGCCCTCGACGGCGACACCGTCCTGGCGCGCCCGCTCGGCCGCGGGCGGCGGCCGGTGCAGCACGGGGAGCGCCTGCCGCGCCTGCCGGACGCCGCCGTCGAGCGCATCGTGGCGCGGCGCCGCCCTACCCTCGTCGGCGCCGTCGACCGCGACGAGCAGGGGCGGCGTTGGCTCGTCCCCTTCGACACCAAGGTCAATCTGGACCTCGAGGTGACCGGCGCCGGCGACCTGCCGCCCGGCCACTTCGCCGTCGTTGCCGTGGAGCGCCCGGGGCCCGGTCGTCCGGCGCAGGGGCGGCTCGTCGAGGCGCTCGGCGATCCGTCGGTGCCGGGCGTCGACGTCGAGATCGTCCTTCGCCACCACCGCATCCCGGAAGAGTTTCCGGCCGAGGTGCGCGCGGCATCGGAAGGGCTCCCCGAAAATCCGCGGCCGGCCGATTGGGCGGGACGCGAGGACCTCCGCGGCGCCGTCGTCGTCACCATCGACGGCGAGACGGCGCGCGACTTCGACGACGCGATCTCCATCGAGCGGCTCCCCTACGGCGACTTCCGGCTCGGCATCCACATCGCCGACGTCGCCCAGTACGTCCCCGAGGGCAGCGCCCTCGACGTCGAGGCGTACCGGCGGGGCACCAGCGTCTACTACCCCGAGCGGGCGATCCCGATGATCCCGGAGCGGCTGTCGAACGGGCTCTGCTCGCTGCGCCCCCGCGTGCCGCGCCTGACCCTCTCCGTCTTCCTCGATCTCGCGCGCGACGGGCAGGTGCTCGCCCGCCGCTTCGCCGAGACGGTCATCGAGAGCGCCCGCCGGCTGACCTACAGCGAGGTGCGGCGCCTCCTCGAGGAGCCGCGGCCCGCGGACGCCGCCGAGTACGGCGCCGTGCTGCCGGCCCTCCGCGAGCTGCGCTACCTCATGGAGGTCCTCCACCGCGCGCGGCGGGTGCGCGGCTCGATCGACTTCGACCTCCCCGAGGGCGACGTGGCGCTCGACTCCGACGGCGTCATGATCGGCATCCTCCCCGAGGAGCGCAACGTCGCCCACCGCATCGTCGAGGAGTCGATGATCGCCGCCAACGAGGCGGTCGCCTTCGAGCTCGCGCGCCAAGAGCTGCCCGCCCTCTACCGCGTCCACGACGCGCCGTCGCAGGACCGCCTGGAGGAGCTCGACGAGCTGCTCCGCCCGGTGGGCCTCCGCCTCTACGGGCACCTCGACGAGCTGCCGCCGGGAGCGCTCCAGGAGGTGATGTCGCGCATCGCCGGGCGGCCCGAGGAGCACTTCGTCTCGACCCTCGTCCTGCGCACCCAGAAGCGGGCGTCCTACAGCCCCGAGTGCCGCGGCCACTACGCGCTCGCCTCGCCCACCTACACCCACTTCACCTCGCCGATCCGCCGCTACCCGGACCTCATCGTTCACCGGCAGCTCAAGTCGCTCCTCCGCCTGGGCGCCGAGGCGGCGCGGGCGGCGGCGGCGGCGAGCGAGCTGGCGGAGCGCCTGCCGGCGATCGCCGAGCACTCGAGCGCCACCGAGCGCCGCGCCGAGAGCTCGGAGCGCGACCTCGTGCAGTGGAAGAAGGTGCGCTTCATGGCCGGCCGGGTGGGGGAGCGCTTCAAGGGGCGGATCACCGGCGTGCAGCCGTTCGGCCTCTTCGTGCAGCTCGAGGGCGCCTACGTCGACGGCCTGGTGCCCATCCGCACCCTGGGAGACGACTTCTACGTCTTCGAGCCCGAGGCCCACCGCCTGGTGGGGGAGCGCGGCGGCCGCGTCTTCCAGCTCGCGGACGAGGTCGAGGTGAACCTGGTGGGGGTCGACCTCCGCCACCGCGGCCTCGACTTCACCCTCGCGGACCTGCCGGCCGCCGGCAAGATGGAGCGGCGCCCGGGGCCGGCGGGCCGCACGGCGGCGCGCGGCCGGGGCGGCCCGGCGCGGCCCCGAGCGGGCAGAGCTCGCCGGTGAGCGAGGGCGCCGACACCGTGGTCGAAGCTTCAGGGGTGATCTCGCTGGCCGCCGCCGGCCCCGCCGCGATCACCCCCACGGTCGCCATCGTCGGGCGGCCGAACGTCGGCAAGTCGACCCTCTTCAACCGGCTCCTGGGGAGCCGCAAGTCGATCGTCCACGACCAGCCGGGGGTGACCCGCGATCGCATCACCGGGATCGCCCAGCTCGCCGACGACCGCCCCGTCCAGCTCATCGACACCGGCGGCCTGGTACCGGGGGACGATCCCCTGGGCTTGAACCGGCAGGTGCTCCTGGCGGTCGAGGAGAGCGATCTCCTGCT
>DATBQN010000605.1:0-1797 GCA_036560825.1 Thermoanaerobaculia bacterium | reverse complement strand
GGAGCGGGTGGGAGTACGGCGCCGACCTCGCGTATCTCCAGGAGCTCTGCCGCTACTGGCGGGAGGAGTTCGACTGGAAGGCCCAGCTCGCCGAGCTCGCCGCCTTCGATCACTACCGCTATCGGACGCCGGAGATCGGCATCCACTTCCTCCACGCGCGCGGCAAAGGGCCGCGGCCGATGCCGCTCGTCATCACCCACGGCTGGCCCGGCTCGGTCCTCGAGCTCGCGAAGGTCATCCCGCGGCTCGCCGATCCCGCGCGCTACGGCGGCGATCCGGCCGACGCCTTCGACGTCGTGGCGCCGTCGCTTCCCGGCTTCGGCTTCTCCGACCGCCCGGCCCGGCCGGGGATGAACCTCTTCCGCATCGCCGACCTCTGGGCCGGCCTCATGCGGGAGCTCGGCTACGAGCGCTTCGCGGCGCAGGGCGGGGACTTCGGGGCGAGCGTCGACACGGCCCTCGGCCTGCGTCACGCGGACCGCCTGATCGGCATGCACCTGAACTACATCCCGGGCTCGTACCGTCCGTATCTCGCGCCCGGGGAGACGCCGTCCGCCGTCGAGAGCGCCTCCCTGGCGGACGCGGCAGCCTGGGGCGAAGAGCACGGCGCCTACGCGCACGTCCAGCGGAGGGAGCCGCAGACGCTCGCCTACGGCCTCAACGACTCCCCCGCCGGCCTCGCCGCCTGGCTGGTCGAGAAGTTCCGCGACTGGGCCGACTGCGACGGCGACGTCGAGCGCCGGTTCACGCGCGACGAGCTCCTCGCCAACGTCACGCTCTACTGGATGACCGAGACGATCCACTCCTCCTGCCGGCTCTACTTCGAGGGCAGGAGAGCGCCGCTCCATTTCCAGGCGGGCGAGTCGGTCGAGGTCCCCTGCGGGATCGCCCACTTCCCGAAGGAGCTCCCCTTCCCGCCGCGGCCGTGGATCGAGCGCGGCTACCGCGTCGTCCACTGGAGCGAGATGCCGAGAGGCGGGCACTTCGCCGCCGCCGAGGAGCCCGCCCTGCTGGCCGCGGACGTCGCCGCGTTCTTCCGCCCGCTCCGTTAGTAGCCCTAGTAGCTCTTGACGCCCGTCACCGCGTCGACGTTCTGCTGCGGGTCGTACACCCGATCCTTGAGGTAGCAGGACCGCGAGCTGCGCAGGTAGGTGTAGGCGCGGCAGCGGCGGTCCGAGGCGCACGCCTCGCGGCAGCTGTCGACCCCCTGCGCGCCGAAGCTCCGGTAGTCGCCGCCGCGGTGGTCCCAGCCGACCTCGCGGGTGACGTTGAAGCCGGGCCCGGAGCCCTCGGGACCGCTCCGCTTGTAGCCGCTCACCACGTCCGGCTTGGGTTGCGGGCTCGAGACGCCGCTCTTGAGGTAGCAGTTGCCGAAGCGGGCGAGGAAGGAGTAGGCCCGGCAGCGATCGTCCCGGAAGCACGCCCGCTTGCACTCGACGGCGTCCCGCGCCGCAAAGTGAGTGTAGTCGTAGCCCGGCCGGTCGATGCCCGCCTCCTCGGTCATCCCGCCGACGATCGGGGGCGGAGGGGGCGGCGGCGGGACGTATACCGGCCCCTCCGGATAGCCTCGCTTGACACCGGTGACGGCGTTGCCGTTCGGCTCCGCGTGGAAGACCCGGTCCTTGAGATAGCAGGTGCTGCTCGACCGCAGATAGGTGTAGGCGCGGCAGCGGGCATCCGCCGCGCACACCTGCTTGCAGTCGGCCACGCTGCGGATGACCATGTTCAGGTAGTCGCCGCCGCGGTGATCGTAGCCCCACTTCTCGCCGAGCTGAGCGGCGGCGCTCCGCGGCAGGA
>DATBQN010000604.1:0-2867 GCA_036560825.1 Thermoanaerobaculia bacterium | reverse complement strand
AGCGTCGAGCCCGAGCGCGGCGCCGAGAGCACGAACACCGCGGGCATCGCCGGCTCGTCGAAGGTTGAGCGGTCCATCGTCCCTCCCCTCTAGCCCTGTGCGCGCTGGCCGTGGCGCCGAGCACGGGGAAGATCACCACCTGGCCGGTGCGCGGACGGCCGACGAGGGTGCGGAAGGGCTCCGGGAGGTCTGCCTCCTCGAAGCCGAGCGACCGCACCTCGCCGGACGCCAGGCTCCGCACCAGGGCGTTGTCGGCGTCCGTGGAGAGCTTGATGCCGCGCGTCAGCTCGGCGAGCGGGCGCCCCTCGCGGTCGCTGCCGAAGGCGCCGAGGGCGACGAGCTGGTCGCGCTTGACGAGGAAGAGGACGGCGCGCTCGACCGACTCCGAGATGATGTGCATCAGGTTGAGCGCCACGGTCGCCGAGATGAGGCCCGAGCGCAGGTCGCCGAAGACGCGGCGCAGGCGCGCCACGCCGCTCCTCGGGTCCTCCCCTTCGCTCCCCCGCACCGTCTCGCGCCGGCTGGCGCGCACGTTCTCGACGCAGGCGACGACCGCCTCGACCTCGGGCGGCAGCGCGGCGAGCGCGCCGGCGGCGTAGACCGGACCGAAGGAGGTGCCGGGATCGACGAGCGCGATGAGCGAGACGCTGGGATGGCGGCGGTGCAGCGACGACGCCTGCGCGAGGGTGACGCCGCCGTCGGCGCGCAGGTCGAGGAGGACGATGGGCGGCTCGGCGATGCCGGCGGCATGGGCGGCGCCGGCGCCCGCCTCGGCGAGGCTCACCGCGCCGACGTGCGGCAGCTCGCCCGCGAGCGCGGCCTCGATCCGCGCCACCAGCTCGGCGTCCGAGGAGACGATCTGGAGCGGCGCGTCGCCGGCGGCGGCCAGCGGGGTGCCGGCGGCCGCGAGCGCCTCCATCACCGCGGCGCCGAGGGCGCCGCCCGGGGCGGCCGGCGCGAGCAGCGACGGGTGGGTCGAATCGCCGAAGCTGCCGCTCCAAGGGTCGATGGGCGCGGCGGCGCCGGCCTCCGGGCGCCCGGCGGCGTCGAGCGGCGAGCGGTTCCGCTCGTCGAAGATGCGCGCCGCCTCGAGGAGCACCATCTGGGTGTTGATGTCGGACTCCGGGAGGACGTCGCTCGGGTAGAGCGCGATGTCGTCGATCGGCCGCAGGTCGTCGATGGCGAACTCGAAGGTGCCGGTGTCCCACACCATCACCTCGGCGACCGCCTGCTCGATCTGCCGGCCGATGACGCTGCGCAGGTCCTCGGCCACGATGGCGCCCGAGCCGATGAGGATCTGCCCCAGCGAGCGCCGCTCGGGCTCCCGCCCCTGGTCCTCGATCGCCCGCACCAGCACGTCGCGCTGGATGGTCCCCGAGGAGACCAGGAGGTCGCCCAGCTTGGGCGTCTGCGGCGCCTGGGCGGAGACCAGGCGGCCGACGTGGAAGCCGATCATGGCGCGGTCGTCGCCGCGCGACAGCATGAGCGTCCCGGTGCGCCGTCCGAGGTGGACGAACTGCATGACGTCGGCGACCGAGACGTCCTTCAGGCTGCCGGAGATGCCCATGGGATCAGGTGGCTGCGGGCGTTGGGACGGAGCGCCCGCTCACTCGCCGCGCGCCAGCTTGACCAGGCTCTCGAGCGTGCGGAGCTTCCGATCCTTGGTGGCGAAGAGCCGGGCGGCGAAGAGGGCGATCGCGGCGTGCGCCGAGAGCAGGTCGAGGAGGTCGCGGTCCTCGGCGCGGAGGATGGGCTTGTGCTCGAGGAGCTTCTGCACCACCAGGGCGCCGACGATCTCGTGATGGACGCGCAGCGGCACCGCGGCGAGCGCCCGCGACTCCGCCGTCGGCCCCAGCCGCAGGACGCCGTCGGCGAGCGTCGCGTCGACCATCGGATCGCCGCCCGGGTAGCTCGCCCCGCCGTAGAGCGGATCGCCGCCCTCCGGCGACCCTTCGCGGAGAGCGATCTCCAGCTCGTCGCCGTCGTCGCGGCGGAGGAGGAGGACGAACTGGGCGGCGCCCAGGAGGTTGATGGCGATCTCGGCGATCGTCGCCTGCACCTCGGCGGGCTCGAGCGTCGAATGGAGCTGGTAGGTGGCGACGTAGAGGTTCATCAGCCGGCCGCCCTGGTGCTCGGAGTCGACGAGGCGCGAGGCGAGCTCCTTGACGTCCGATTCCGCCGAGGCCAGGCGCTGCTCGAGGTCGGTGGCGCGCTCCTCCGCCGATGCCGCCTCGTCGCGGCCGGGGGCGGGGGCGGCGAGGCTGGTCTCGATCCCCCGCGCCAGCTCCGCGGCGCGCTCCAGGGTGGCGCGGAGCTGGGCGAGGAGATCGCCGCCGGCCGCCATCGCCTGGCGGGGGTCGAGCCGCGCCTCGACGCGGTCGCTCACGCCGCCGTGCCCTTGGTGGTGAGCCGGGAGATCGCGTCGAGGATCTCCTCGCTGTGGAAGGGCTTCTTGACGTAGGCGGCGGCCCCCGCCTCGAGGCCGCGCGCGGTGTCCTCCTCGCGCCCCTCGACGCTGATGATGATGACCAGCGCGTCGGCGATGGCGGCGTCCGCCTTCATCGCGGCGAGGAACTCGAGGCCGTTCATATTCGGCATGTTGATGTCGAGCAGCACGAGATCGATGTCGCCGTGCTCGCGCAGGCGGGCGAGCGCCTCGTGCCCGTCGGAAGCATGGACGAGGGGATACTGCCGGAGCATCACCTCGTACATCTTGTGCATCAATTTGGAGTCGTCGACGACCAGCACTTTCCTCGGCTGCACGGCGCCCCCCTGGACCTGGATGGAACGGTTACCCTCGCATCCTACCCGTCGTGCACTGGTGTAGCAACGGATAGGGCGGGGGCCGGCCTACTCCGGCCCGCGGT
>DATBQN010000603.1:0-5106 GCA_036560825.1 Thermoanaerobaculia bacterium | reverse complement strand
TAGACTGACAGTTGAATACCTGGAATGTCAAGGCTTCATGCCGGGGCCGCGCGGGGACGACTCTGGATCTCAGCCCGGACGGGGCCGCGAGACGTGGGGGTTGCCGCGGAGGGCGAAGCGGAGGGGCCACGCGGCCGCCTCGCCGGAATAGTCGACGCCGATGCGCGGGCCCGCCACGACCTCGGCGTCCGCCACGGGCTCGCCGGGCGAGATCCAGAGGGGCGGGCGGGAGAGCGGCGCGCCGTCGAGCGTGCGGTCCACGGCGAGCGCCTGGCACAGCTTTCCCGGTCCCCCGGCGACGTCGCCGGGCCGGGGCGGGCGCGGCAGGCGCCGATTCTCCGCCATCCGCGCCAGACCGGCGACCGGCTCGCCGGCGCGCAGGAGGACGGCGCTCCCCACCCCCGCCTCGCCGGTCACCGCGTTCAGGCACCAGTGCATGCCGTAGATGAAGTAGACGTAGGCGTGGCCGCCCGCCAGGTAGAGGCTCTCGTTGCGCGGCGTTCGCCGGCCGCCCCAGGCATGGCTCGCGCGGTCGGGGGCGCCCAGATAGGCCTCGGTCTCGACCAGCCGCAGCACCAAGCGCTCGCCGTCGAGCTCGCGCACGAGGAACCGCCCCAGGAGGTCGCGGGCCACCTCGGGGGCGGGCCGGCGGTAGAAGGCGAGGGGGAGGGGACGGAGGCCGGCCACGGGAGCGCCCATTATCGCCGGCTGGGGTGCCTGCCGGCCTATAATCGGGCCATCGCCATGAGATCCCGAACCATGCCCCGGCGCCCCGCGGCGACCGCGGGAGGAGACAGCGCCCGATGGCCGTAGAACGGATCGCTCAGCCGCAACGGAGGGCGCCCCGCGGGCCCGCCGCGCTGCCGCCGCTCTTCGCCGAGCTGCCGGCCGTCCTCGCGGAGCGCTACGACCCCGAGGCCCCCTGGGCGCTCCTCGGGGATCCGCTCGACGACGTCCTCGGCGCGCTCCCCTCGGAGGCCATCGAGATCCGTCTCTCCCCGGAGGTCCACCTGTCGGGCGACCGCATCGCCATCGGCCGCGGCACCCGCGTCCACCCGGGCGTGACGATCGAGGGGCCGGTCTGGATCGGCCGCGACGTCGAGATCCGCCCCGGCGCCTACGTCCGCGGCGGCGCGTGGATCGGCGACGGCTGCGTGGTGGGCGCCTCGAGCGAGCTCAAGCGCGCCATCCTCCTGCCCCACGCCAAGGCGCCGCACCTGAACTACGTCGGCGACTCGATCCTCGGCGCCGGGGTCAACCTGGGCGCCGGCTCCATCCTCTCGAACTTCCGCCACGACGGGAGCGAGGTGCGGATCGGGCCCGGCCGCCCCACCGGGCGCCGCAAGCTCGGCGCGATCTTGGGCGACGGCGTCCTCACCGGCTGCAACTGCGTGCTCCACCCGGGCGTCCTCGTCGGCCGCGGCACCCAGATCTATCCCGGCGTCCACCTCCGCCCCGGCGTCTACCCGGAGGCGAGCCTGATCAAGCTCCGCCAGGAGATCGAGGTGGTGGCCCGCCGGGAGAGCGGGGAAGACCGTTAGACGGAACGGGCCGCGGACGTCGCCGCCCGCGGCCCGCCACCTCTAGTCTTCTCGTCCTCCGCTTACTCGTTCATCGGCTCCCGGCCGATCCAGACGGCGGCTTGGCGGTAGCCGTCTTCTTCGTCGCCGGCTTCTTGTACGACTTATGGGTGCTCTTCGCGATCGCCGGGCAGCCGTTCCCCTGCTTCAGGTTCCACTGCGCGAGCTGCAGCGACCACAGGAAGTCGCCCGCCACGAAGGTGCCGTTGCTGTTGGTGTAGAGGCTCGGCTGGCCCTGGCCGGTATAACCGCTCGTGGTAGAGGCGAAGATCCCCAGCCGGCGGACGTTCGCCGCCTTCGGCGGCGTGCTGGTGCACGGCTTGGTGTTGAGGGGGCCGATCGAGGCGTAGTAGTGGCAGGTGATGCACGACGAGCTGGGGTTGCCCGTCGACGGCTGGTTGGCCCCGAAGTCGGTCTCGATGTGGTTGTTGGCGAGGAGCGTCGGCACGCCGTTCAGCATGAAGGCGACCTGGACGCCGACCAGCCGGTAGTTGGCGAACGGCGTCCCCGCGAGCATCGCCGGGTAGATGCCGTTGGCGTAGGTGGCGCCGGCGACCACCGGATCGGGCGACGCCGCGCCCGGCGGGTACGGCCCGGCGCTGCACGGCGGCGAGCTGGAGGTGCCCTCGGGGCAGCTCGTCCCGCCCGCCGGGTAGAAGGAGACGGTCTTGGTGAGGATGGGCGTGATGTAGGTGTTGTCGTGCGGCGGGTTGCTCGTCGTGTTGTCGTACTCGAAGGTCGCCCAGAACCAGCTCGACCCCGAGAACACCTTCCACAGCACGTGGAACCCGGTCATCCCGATGGGGAACGAGTTGCCGCTGGTGCCGCAGTTGATGCCCGGCGCGCACTGCCCCAGGGTGGTGAAGAAGCCGAGCATCTTGGCCTCGTCGGAGTTGGTGACGTACCAGGAGGGCTTGACCTCGAAGGCGGAGCCCGAGGCCTGCAGCGGGTTGGTCGAGGAGGGCGGCATTGCGACGCCCCCCTGCTTGTTGTAATAGGTCGTCTGACCGTTGCGGTTGTAGAGCCCGTTCATGGTGAGGAAGTCGACCGTCGCCGGGTTGTCGCGCACCTCGTAGAGGATGACCGACTGGACCGACTTGCTGTTGTTCTTGTCAGGCAGCATGAAACCGGTCGCCTGGACGTTCTCCGACAGGTCCTGCCCGCTGTCCGAGGTGACGGCGAGCTTCTGCAGGCGGGGCGAGATCGGGTGCCCGGTCTTGAGCAGCCCCTCGATGCGGTCGAGGGCGAAGTGGGCGGTGTTGGGGTTGGCGGCCTTGACGCGGTGGATCGGCTTGCCGTTCCTCACCTCCTTGAAGGCGGTGGCGCCGCCGCACTGGCCCGGCGGGTTGCCGTTCGAGCAGTAGACCTGGGTGGAGTCGAGCCAGGTCTCCCAGACGAGCGGCGTGGTGCCGACCCCCTGCCCGATCTTCATGTTCGGATTGCCGGTCATCGTCGGCGCCGTCCCCTGGGCCGGCCAGGAGAGGGCGATGAAGGTGCACCAGGCCGCCTCGGAGAGCTTGTTGTAGTCCGAGATGAACTGGGTGCTGCCCGAGCTCGTGGTCATGATCGCAGTGCCGATGTCGTGCAGGCTGGGCTGGGCGGAGATGTTGCACAGCGGGGTTGGGCTCTGGGCGCTGGCGGCGAAGGGCGCCAGAGCGAGGCCGATGCAGGCGCCGGCGATGGCGAGCGCGGCACGGCCCGGGGACCTGTGGACGAGTATCATGCGTTCCTCCTGACTCGAGCAGTCGATAGGATGGAGAGAGACGGCGAGGGCGCCTCCCTCCGCGACGCGACATACGCGACTGACCCAACGGTTGAGCAGAAGATACGTAAGCCCCGGCGGAGAGTCAAGGCACGGCGATCGCCTCGCCGAGGCCTGGTTCCAGCCGATGGGCCTCACCCTCCGGCTGCTCGCCGACCATCCGGCGGCGCTCGCCGCCGCGGAGTCGGCCCTCCGCGGCTTCGGCCCGCCGCTCCCCTCGCCGGCGCCCGACCTCACCTTCCGCCTGCTCGCCTCGACGCCGGCGTCCCTCTCTTCGCCGGCCTTCGCGTCGGCCGGCGCGCATCCCGAGCCGGCCTATCTCGAGTCCGGCGCGCGGGTCCTGCAGCGCGCCGGGAGCGCCGCGCGCCTCGTCGCCGACCGCGCGGCCGGCCTCGCCTGGGGGCGCTTCTCGCCCTGCGTGCTGGAGTCCCGCGCCTACTTCCGCATCCATTTCCTCGAGCTCGCCCTCTTCGTCATGCTGGCGCCGCGCGGTCTGATGGGCGTCCACGCCTCGGCGTGGGTGCGCGACGGCCGCGCCGTCCTCCTCCGCGCCCCCGGCCGGGGCGGCAAGACGACCCTCGCCTACGCCGCGGCGCGCGGCCGCTTCCGGGCGCTCTCGGAGGACGTGGTATGGATCGACGAGGCGCGCGGCCGCTGGTGGGGCACCCCGTGGTGGTTCCACCTTCGCCCCGACGCCGGCGAGCTCTTCCCCGAGCTCGCCGCCCATCCGCCCGACGTCGTCCTCCGCGGCGAGCCCAAGCTCGCGGTCGAGATGGAGAGCGTGCGGCCGGGGAGCACCGTGGCGCAGGCGATCCCCGGCCCGGTGGTGCTCGTCGCCCGGAGATCGGGCGGCCCGAGCCGTCTCGAGCCCCTCGGCCTCCTCGCCGCCCTCGACCGCTGGGCGGCCGGGCGGGCGGGGACCGAGGAAGACTTCCCCGACTACGGGCGCCGCGTCCGCGCCCTCCTCGCCGACAACGCCTGGGCGCTCGACCTGGGCGACGGCGCCGGCGAGATCGAGCGCGCTCTCGATCTCGTCGAGCCGCTGCTCGAGCGCTGAGCGCCACGGGCGCTCACCCGCATGATCGCGCTGTGATACTTTGCGCCGAGGCTGCGAGACCCCATCCACGAGATCCCATCCAATGGCTGCGGAGACGGTCGTCCTCGCCCAGGGCGAGTTCCATCACAAGCGGCGCTTCGGGCCGGAGACGGTCAACCGGGGCGCGGTGCTGCTCGAGTGCGAGTGGGACGGCGGCGTGTTCGAGTCCGGCATCATGATGGGCGGGATCTTCCGCGCCGGCGAGTTCCGCGGCGGCACCTTCTGGGGCGGCGTGTTCTGGGACGGCGTGTGGACCGGCGGGACCTGGGAGGCGGGCTTCGACCGCGCCGGGCGCTACCGGCCGCGCACCGACGTGCCCCCCGAGATCCGGGAGCGCGCGTCATAGCCTCCGCCGCCGCGCGTCCCCTGACGATCTTCACCTCGACGATCTATCCGGACGTCGCGCGGATCTGGCACGCCTGCATCCGCCGCTCCTTCGCGCCCGCTGAAGCGACGGTCGAGATCTTCCAGGACGGCGACCGCGAGACGCCGCTCGACCCGGCGTGCTTCCCCGGCGCCAGCCTGCTGCGGCGCGGCCCCGGCCGCCGTGACTTCCACGAGGCCTACAACCAGGCGGTCCTCCGCGCCGAGACGCCCTACCTCGCCTTCATCGACAGCGACATCTTCTGGACCACCCCCGACCTCTGGCCTTGGGCGCGGGAGCGGCT
>DATBQN010000602.1:0-1604 GCA_036560825.1 Thermoanaerobaculia bacterium | reverse complement strand
GAAGGAGGTCTCATGTCGATCTCACTAATTCAACGCCTGTGGCTGTACACGACTCTCCTGAGCTGCCTCCTCCTGACGGGCGGCAGCCTCTCGTCGGCGAGGGGCGCCGACAGCGGGCAGCACGCGCTGCGCCTCACCGCCTTCGCCATCAACCTGGGCGTGACGCCGGATCTCCGGCGGCGCGGACCGAAGACCGCGGTCGTCGAGATCGCCATCGACCGCTGGTCCACGGACGCGGAGCACGACGAGCTGCTCGCCGCCCTCAAGGACAAGGGCCAGGATGGGCTGCTCAAGGCCCTGCAGGAGAACCCCAGCGTGGGGACGATCCATACCCCCGATACCCTCGCCTGGGACCTCCACTACGCGCGCCAGCAGCCCACGGCGGACGGCGGCCAGCGCATCTTCCTGGCCACCGACCGCCCGATCGGCTTCTGGGAGGCGGCGAACCTGCGGCGGTCGATCCACTACCCCTTCACCCTGATCGAGATCCACCTCGACAAGAACGGCCAGGGCGAGGGCAAGCTGTCGGTCGCCACCAAGATCACGATCAGCAGGGACGGCAAGGAGATCGAGCTCGAGGACTACTCCACCCAGCCGGTCCTCCTGCAGAGCGTCAAGGTGAGCGCCTGAGGACGGGCTTGCTCCCGCCGGCGGGCTCGGAGCGAAGCGGCTCAATCTGACCGGACGGGCGCCGATCGCCGGCGCAGGATCGCCAGGGCGGCGGCGAGGAGACCGGCAGCGAGGGCGGCGAGGCCGGGGCCGCCGAGCGCCGGGACGGCGGCGAGCGGCGGCAGCAGGGCGGGCGCGTTGGTTACGACCACGAAGCGGCCGTCGGCGGCCTGGGTGCTGAAGTAGAGGACGCGCGCCGCGCCCACCAGGGCGATCTCGGGATGGGAGAAGTTCCCCTGATTGAGCTGCCCGTCGACGGTCACCTGGTTGCCGTCGGCGAAGAGGCCGGCCGGCGCGCTCCAGGTCGCGCCGCCGTCGCTCGACTCCGAGTAGTAGATCTGCTTGTTCACGCGGGCGCCGGTCTGCCAGAACCGCAGGCTGTAGTAGACGCCGTAGGTGCCGTCGCCCTGGTCGAGCGCGCGGCCGACGTTGTGCGGATAGACGGCGAGCGGGTCGGCGGGGTTGGAGAGGCCGTAGACGAAGCCGGTGCCGGTGATGAGATCGGCCGCCGCCACCGTGCCGGTGACCATGGGCGGCGGCCCGTCGCCGTAGGTCCAGCGCCCGACGCCCCCCGCGTTGTCCCACTCGACGAAGAGCCGCGAGCCGATGAGCCCCCACGGCGAATTGGTCTGCCCGAAGACGCCGCCCGAGAGCGGGTAGACCGGCCCCTCGTGGGTCGCCGTGCGGTTCCCCGGATCGGGGCCGAGGTCGTTGGCGCTCACGTTGTAGTTGTAGTCGCCGTTGACGGCGTTGTTCGCGGTGCCGTCGAACGGGGTCCACAGGAGGAGCTTCCAGTCGGTCCCGACGTGGACGGCGCGAACGAACTCCATCGTCGGCTCGGCGGCGGCGTTGTGGCCGGGAAACGGCGTGCCGGCGAAGCTGAGGTTGCCATGCGAGGTGAAGTCGACGCCGTCGCTCGACGTGGCGTAGCGCAG
>DATBQN010000601.1:0-6919 GCA_036560825.1 Thermoanaerobaculia bacterium | reverse complement strand
ACTGCTGGCTCTTGAAGCCGTTGATGTCGACCGGCAGCTCCGAGGGGACGTCGAGCTCGGGCAGGTAGAGGAACTTCCAGCCGGCGAGCTGCGAGCGGTAGGAGATGTCGAGGTCCTCGGTCAGCGTGTCGTGCTCCCACCCGCCGGCCCCGACGATCGCCGCGCGGCGCCAGATCCCCGCCGTGCCGTTGAAGTTGAAGAAGCAGCCGCTCCGGTGCCGCGCCGTGTGCTCGATGAGGAAATGGCCGTCGAGGAGGATCGCCTCGACGCGAGTCAGCAGCGAGTAGCCGCGGTTGATGTGCGACCAGCTCCCCTGCACCATGCCGAGGGCGGGGTCGGCGAAGTAGGGGACGGCCAGGCGCAGGAAGTCGGGCCGCGGCACGAAGTCGGCGTCGAAGACGGCCAGCAGGTCGCCCTTGGCGACCGCCAACCCCGCCGCCAACGCCCCCGCCTTGAAGCCGCCGCGATCGGTGCGGTGAACGTGATGGATGTCGAAGCCGCGCTCTCGATAGTCGCCCACCAGCTCGGCGACGATCCGCGTCGTCTCGTCCGTCGAGTCGTCGAGGACCTGGATCTCCAACCGGTCGCGCGGGTAGTCGAGCCGGCAGACGGCCTCGATGAGCCGGGCCGCCACGTACATCTCGTTGTAGAGTGGGAGCTGGATCGTCACCCTGGGCCACTCGGCCGGGTCGGGGGGCCGCGGCGCTCCCTTGTCCCTCGTGCGCAGGTATCCGACCACCAGCACCAGGCGGTGGACGCCGTAGAAGGCGAGCACCGCCAGGATGAGGTAGTACAGTGCGAGCAGGGACGACGCCGCCTGAGATCCCATCGTCAGCGTCCGGCCGCCCCGCGGAAGGCGCGCGGCACCCGGCGCGGCTCCCATGGATCGCCCTGGCGCCGCTCCTCGCCGCGAATCTCGGGCTGCTGCTGGTCTTCGACCTGAATCGTCATGTGGTCCTCACTCTGCTCCTCGCGGGAGCCGCCTTCCTTGCGCTCCCCTTCGCCGCGCGCCGTCTCGAGACGGCCGGCGAAGCGATCGGAGATCTGTTTGGACGGAGAGCGGGATCGCCAGGCCAGGCGATCCTCCTCGGGGCGTTGCTGCTGCGGCTCCCTCTCCTGCCGCTCCCCCTCACCCTCTCCGAAGACGTGCTGCGCTATCTGTGGGACGGCAAGGTGGCGGCGGCCGGTTACAACCCCTACGCCCTGCCCCCACAAGCTGTCGAGCTCACCGCCCTGCGCGACGAAATTTGGCGACAGCTCCCCCATCGCGACGTCCCCACGGTCTACCCCCCCCTCGCCGTAGCGGCCTTCAGTATATCCAGTCGGCTGCCGTTTCCCATCCTCGCCTGGAAGATCCTGGCCTCGGGGGGCGACCTCCTGGCCGTCGGCCTGCTCCTCGCCATCGCCCGCCGCGCCGGCATCCCGGAGGCGCGGGTGGTCTGGTATGCCTGGAACCCCCTCGCGGCGCTTGAGGTGGCCGGCATGGGCCACGTCGATGCCCTGGGGGTCGCGGCGGCGCTCGGCGCCGTCCTCCTCCTGCTGCGCCGGCGGGGTGAAAACAGCCCGGACGGCCCGGCAGAAGGACGGCCTCCAAGATCGGCCGCCGCTGTCGTCGCAGGAGCCGCGGCCTGTGCCGCCGCCGGCGCGCTGGTCAAATTGGCTCCCGCCGCCGCCATTCCGATGTGGAGCCGGCAGAGCGGCCGCGCCCCACTCCTGCTGGCGGCCGCCGCGCTCCTCCTGGCGACGGCCTTCCTGCCGGTCCTCCTAGCAACCGGCGGGCCACCGCCGGGGCTCCTCACCTGGAGCCTGCGCTGGGAGTTCAACGGACCGCTCTTCGAGCCCCTCTGGCGGCTCCTCGACTCGGTCCACCTGGCGCCCGCGCTCGCCGCCCGCCTGGACGCCTACAAGCTGGCGCATCATGAGTACTATCGCCTTAACTGGATCTACCCTTACCTGTATCCCCAGCTCCTGGCGAAGATGGTCCTCGCCCTGGGGAGCGCCGCGGCGATCGCGGCATCGCTCTTCGAGCGCGACCCGATCGCCGGCAGCGGCCGGCTGTTCGCCCGGCTCCTCCTGCTCTCGGCGACGATCTATCCCTGGTACGTGCTCTGGGTGCTCCCCTGGGCCGCTCTCGCCCGCCACCGCGCCTGGCTGGCGCTCTCCGCCCTCCTTCTCCTCGCCTACATCCCGCGCGGGACGAGCATCCCCCTCCTCCCCTGGGTCTTCCTCGCCATCTGGGGACCGTTCGTCGTCCTCCGCCTCCTCTCCCGCCGGCCGTGGTCCATCGCCTGATCCTCTCCTACCGCGGCGCCGCCTACGCCGGCTGGCAGCGGCAGGAGAACGCCCTCTCCGTGCAGGAGGTCGTGGAGACCGCGCTGGCCGCGCTCCTCGGCCGGGCCGTCCGCCTCGTCGGGGCGAGCCGCACCGATGCCGGGGTCCACGCCCGCGGCCAGGCGGCGCACCTCGAGCTCGCCGCGCCCTTTCCCCTCTCGGGGCTCGTCCATGGCGCCAACCGCCTGCTGCCCGAAGACGTCCGCGTGCTCGCCGCCGACCGCATGCCGGACGGCTTCCACGCCCGCAAGCACGCGGCGTCCAAGGTCTACAGCTACCGGTTGAGCCGGGCCGCCGTCCTCTCGCCGCTCGACGCCCCCTTCGCGGTGCGGGTCGAGCCGCGGATCGACCCCGCCCGCCTCGCCGCGGCGACGGCGCACCTGCCCGGCCGGCACGACTTCTCGGCCTTCGCCGCCGCGGGCGGCTCCCACCGCCAACCCTTCCGCCGCATCCTCGCGGCCGGCTGGAGCGAGAGCGGCCCCGAGCTCCGCTTCACCATCGAAGGGGAGGGATTCCTCCGCGGCATGGTTCGTGCTCTCGTGGGGACGCTGATCGAGGTGGGGCTCGGCAGGAGAACAGAAGAGGATTTCGCCGGGCTCCTCGGCGGCGCCTCCCGCGCCGCCGCCGGGGCCACCGCGCCGCCCCACGGACTGGTTTTGGAGCGGGTGATCTATCCGGCCGGCTGGAGCCCGCTGCCGGATCTTGGCGCCGGTTGAACGGCCGCAGACGCGGCCGCCGGAACATGCCAAACCGGCATATTCACTCTCCACCTTATGGTAGCGTAGGGACCCTCCGATGATCGACGTCTCCAAACTCGCTGAGCCGGGTTCTCCCGAAGAGCTGCTCGTCCGCCGTCTCGACCTCGCGCGGCTGCCGCGCCACGTGGCGATCATCATGGACGGCAATGGCCGCTGGGCCAAGGCGCGGAGCCTGCCGCGGGCCGAGGGCCATCGCGCCGGGGTGGCGGCGGTGCGCGACACCGTCGAGGCCGCGGCGGAGCTGGAGCTCCCCGTGCTCACCCTCTACGCCTTCTCGACCGAGAACTGGAAGCGGCCGCGGATCGAGATCTGGACGCTGATGAACCTGCTCAAGGAGTACGTCCGCAAGGAGACCGACAACCTGGTCGAGAACGACATCCGGCTGAGCGTCCTCGGCCGCTGGCGCGAGCTCGACGGCTCGGTCGTCCGCGAGCTCGAGCGCGGGCTCGAGGCGACCGCCGGGTGCCGCGGGATGAGCTTCAACATCGCCCTCAACTACTCGGGGCGCTGCGAGATCGTCGACGCCTGCCGGACGATCGTCGCCGACTGGGCGGCGGGCAAGCGCGCCGACATCGACGAGGAGACCATCGGCCGCTACCTCTACACCTCCGGCCAGCCCGACCCCGATCTCATGATCCGCACCTCCGGCGAGCTTCGGGTCTCGAACTTCCTGCTCTGGCAGATCGCTTACTCGGAGATCTGGGTGACGCAGACGCTGTGGCCCGACTTCCGCCGCGGCGACCTCTACGAGGCGATCCTCGCCTTCCAGAGCCGCGACCGGCGCTACGGCGGCGTCAAGGCCGAAGAGGCCGACCGCAGGGCCTCCGGCCGGCGCCCGCGCTAGACGCCGCCTCGATCCCGCCGCGCGCCGATGCAGCGACTCGCCACCGCCGCCGTCGGGGTGCCGCTGACCTTGGCGGCGGTCTTCCTGCTCTCCGACCGCTGGTTCTTCGTCGTCATCGCGCTGTTCTTCGAGGGGGCGGCCCTCGAGTACGTGGGGATCGCCCGCAAGCGCGCTCCCCATGCGCCGCTCGCCCTCCTCCTCCTCTTCGTGCCGCTTGCCGCGGCGGGCCTCTATCTCGCGCTGGTCGGCGGCCGCGGCCTCACCGACCTCGAGATCCTCGCCGTGGCGACGGCGCTCTCGGTGGGTCTCGGCTCGCTCCTCCTGGTGTCGCGCACGCCGGTCGAGGAGTCGATCGCGAGCCTGGGCATCCTCGGCTTCGGCATCCCCTACCTCGCCCTCCCCATCGCCGCCATCGTCCGCCTGCAGCGCGCCGATCCCTGGCTCGTCTTCCTCCTCATGGCGATCGTCTGGCTGGGCGACACCGCCGCCTACTACGTCGGCTCGCGGCTCGGGCGCCACAAGATGGCGCCGCTCGTCTCGCCCAAGAAGAGCTGGGAGGGGTCGGCGGCCGGCCTCGCCACGGCGATCGTCGCGGCGATCGTCTGGAGCCTCTGGCGGCGCGGCGAGATCCGCGCCGGGTTCCTCGCCATGGCGGCGGCGACCGCGGTGGCGGCGCAGGTGGGCGACCTCGTCGAGTCGCTGATCAAGCGCGACGCCGGGGTCAAGGACTCGGGGAGCGTCCTCCCCGGCCACGGCGGTTTCCTCGACCGCGTCGACGCCATGATCTTCGCCGCGCCGGTGATGCTCCTCGGGGTGTGGATCCTCGGCCTCGAGACGGCGCGGTAGGGGAGCGGGAATCCCCGGAGCCCCGCGCACCGTTCGGTATAATTAGCCGCCCGAGCGGCCGCCAGCCCGCACTCCCCGGAGATCCCCATGAGCGCCATCCTCACCAACCTCCTCGCCTTCGCCTTTGCGCTGGGCGTCATCATCTTCGTCCACGAGGGCGGGCACCTGCTGATGGCGAAGAGCTTCGGCATGCGGGTGCTGACCTTCTCGCTCGGCTTCGGGCGGCGCCTGTGGGGCTTCACCCGCGGCGAGACCGACTACCGGGTCTCGGCGATCCCCCTGGGCGGCTACGTGCGCCTCGGCGGCGAGAACCTGGAGGAGGCGACCGGCGACCCCCGCGAGTTCCTCTCCAAGCCGCGCTGGCAGCGCGTCATGGTCTACGTCGCCGGGCCGTTCATGAACGTGGTGCTGGCGATCGCCCTCTTCTCCGCCCTCTTCATGGTCGGCATCGCGGTGCCCAACCCGGCGGGCATCCCGTCCGTCGTCGGCGCCGTCGAGCCCGGCTCGTCCGCCGCCGCCGCCGGCATCGCCCGCGGCGACCGCATCGTCGCCGCCAACGGCGAGGCGGTATCGAGCTGGCAGGACCTCGGGTTCGCGCTCGTCACCTCGCCCGGCAAGCCGCTCCATCTCACCCTCGACCGCGGCGGCCGGACCCTCCAGGCGACGGTCACCCCGCAGCGCGATCCCCGCAACGAGGTGGGCGACTTCGCCGGCCTCTTCCCCAGCGTGCGGCCGCAGGTGACCGACGTCCGCGACGCGACGCCCGCCGCCGCCGCGGGCTTCCGCACCGGCGACGAGATCCGCGCCGTCGACCGTCACCCGATCGCCGACAACCGGGACTTCGTCGCCTACATCGAGAAGCGCGCCGGGCAGCGGGTGGAGATCCAGGTGCTCCGCGACGGCCGGCTGATGACCCTGCCGGTGGTGCCGAAGCTCGAGAACGGCCGTGGCATCATCGGCATCGGCATCGGCTTCTACCAGCGCTACAGCCCGGGGCAGGCGGTCGTCGAGAGCGTGCGCTACAACGTGCAGATCGTCGTCGAGACCTTCCGCCTCATCGGCAAGATCTTCACCCGCCAGATCTCGGCCAAGGGAGCGCTCGCCGGGCCGATCGAGATCGCCGCCGAGAGCGGCGCCGCGGCGCGCACCGGCTTCAAGTACCTGCTCCACCTGATGGGCTTCATCAGCATCAGCATCGCGATCCTCAACCTCATGCCGATCCCCATCCTCGACGGCGGGCAGATCTTCATCCTGCTGATCGAGGGCGTCATCCGGCGCGACCTCTCGCTGCGCCTGAAGGAGGTCATCGCACAGGTCGGCTTCGTGATGATCCTGCTGCTCATGTTCGTGGTGATATGGTTCGATATCAGCAAACACCTGCCGACCCACCTGCTCCCGGGCTCCTGAGCGGCCCTTTGAAGGGCGAGCTGATGAAGGGCGAGCTGAGCGACCGGAGCGAGCACGCACCTGCTGCCCGCGACGCGGGGAGGAGCCCGAAGCATGGGACCGATCGCGATCGGTGACGAAGCCCCCAACTTCGACCTCAGCTCGACCGAGGGCGTGCTCCTCATGCTGCGCGACGAGGTCAACCAGACCGCCCTCGTCCTCTACTTCTTCGCCGACCCGGCGAGCGACGGCGCCCGCCGCGACCTCGACGCCCTCAACCGTAGCCTGAAGGACCTCGCCCGCCAGCGGGCGCGCGTCCTCGCCATCTCGCCCGCCAAGCTCGACGACCTGAAGAAGGTCCAGGTCGAGCGCCAGCTCCTCTTCCCCCTCCTCCACGACGACCGCGACTTCTCCGCCAAGTACGGGGTGGCCGCGCCCGAGGAGGGGAAGCCCGCGGCCCCCGCCCTCGTCGTCGTCAGCCGCCGGCAGAAGGTCCTCTGGCTCGCCAATCCCGTCGCCGCGGTCGACGAGGCGATGCCCCAGGTGCTGAAGCTCCTGCGGACGCTCCCCTCGCCCACCGCGAGCTACGAGAAGCGGGTGATCAACCGGCTCGTCGACTGGTGGGTGAACTGAAGCCCGCCTGGCGGGCGTGGACGCTCCTCGCGGCGGCAACCTGCCTCGGAGCGGCGTCCCCGCCCCCGTCCCCAAGCCCCGCAGGCCGCGCGGCCCTGCTCGACCCGGGTCACCCGCTGTG
>DATBQN010000600.1:0-2200 GCA_036560825.1 Thermoanaerobaculia bacterium | reverse complement strand
ATCGGCGATCGACAGCAGGGTGGGCTCGTTGCGGGAGGAGACCGTGGTGTCGCCGTTCAAAGCGACGTCGAGGTCGGCCAGCCGCTCGCGGAGGGCGTGCGCCTCGACCGCCAGGTCGGCCCCGGCGCGCGGCGTCTCGAGGAGAGCGCGGTCGATGAAATCGAGCCGCGTCTTCGCCTCCGCGACGGCGTTGACCGCGCCCATCACCGCGCGCTGCAGCCGCGCCGTCTGGCGCTCGAACTCGAGGACCTTGGCGAGCTCCGGCGCCGGCAGTGCGGCTCGCCCGAGCGGCACCGTCTCGAAGCTCTGCGGCTCGCCGAGCGGCAGGAGCTTGCCGTCGACGCGCTCGGCCAGGGCGACGCGGTAGGTGCCGGGCGCCGCCATCGGACCGCTGTCGGGATCGCCGAACTCGCCTGCTTCGCCGGGCTGCAGCTCGACCGGCGTCGCGGCGGGATAGTGCAGGTCCCAGGCGACGCGATGAAAGCCCGCGGTGACCGGGCCGAGCAGCCGGCGGACGACCTGCCCCTCGAGGTCGGTCACCGTGAGGACGATCGCCGGGGCTTCCTCGCGCTCCTCGGCGCGGAGATCGCTCCAGCTCGGATAGGCCACCGCCTCGTTCTCGCCGATGAGCTTCTTCTCGCGCTCCTGGCGCTCCTTGCGGCGGGTCTTCACGGCATCCTTCAGGTAGTAGGTGAAGACCGCGCCGAAGGGCGGATTGGGGGCGGTGAAGAAGCCCGCCCCCTGGAAGCCGCCGCCGCGCCCGCCGAGCGGCCGCGCCGGGTTGTAGACGAGCGCCCGCCGCACCGGGAAGAGCGTCGCGTCGCGCGCCAGCATGGCGTCGTCGACGCGGCGCAGCGGCGTGAAGTCGTCGAGGATGTAGAAGCCGCGGCCGAAGGTGGCGAGGGCGAGGTCGTTCTCCCGCTTCTGGATCGCGATGTCGCGCACGGCGATCGGCGGCAGGCCGCCCTTCAAGGGGATCCACCGCTTGCCGAAGTCGACGGTGAAGAAGGCGCCGAACTCGGTGCCCGCGAAGAGCAGCTCGCGCCGCTCGGTGTCCTGGGTGACGGCGTAGACGGTCCCGCGGTGCGGCAGGTCGCCGGCGATCGAGCGCCAGGTGCGGCCGCGATCGGCGCTCGCGAGGAGGTAGGGCGCGAAGTCGCCCGCCTTGTGGTTGTCGAAGGCGGCGAAGACGACGTCGGGATCGAGGCGCGAGGCCTCGACGCGCGAGACGTAGGCGCGCTCGGGCACGCCCGAGAAACGCTCGATCTTCCGCCAGTGATCGCCGCCGTCCTCGCTCACCTGCACCAGGCCGTCGTCGGTGCCGGCGTAGAGCAGGCCCTCTCTCTGCGGCGACTCCGAGACGCTCACGATGTTGCCGTAGAAGGAGGTCGAGGAGTTCTTCGCCACCGCGTCGACGCTCCACAGGCGGCCCATCACCGGCAGGCGGTTGCGGTCGAGCTGGCGGGTGAGGTCGGGAGAGACGGCCCGCCAGTGATCGCCGCGGTCGTCGGTCCGGTAGAGGCGGTTGGCGCCGAAGTAGAGGCGGGTGTGGGAGTGCGGGCTGACGATGAGCGGCGAGTCCCAGTTGTAGCGCAGCGGCGGCTCGCCGGGGCCCGGCTGCGGCTGGATCAGCACCCGCTCGCCGGTCCGCTTGTCGAAGCGGACGAGCGAGCCGTACTGCGCCTCGGCGTAGATGGTGTCGGAGTCCTCGGGATCGACCTGGCTCTGGAAGCCGTCGCCGCCGACGGTGACGAACCAGTCCGCGTTGGTGATCCCGGAGAGGTTCGCCGTGCGCGACGCCCCGCTGAGGCTGAAGTTGTCCTGGGTGCCGCCGAGGACGTTGTAGAAGGGCAGAGCGTTGTCGACCACCACGCGATAGAACTGGGTGGTGGGCAGGTTGGCGACGAAGCGCCAGTGCACGCCGCGGTCCCAGCTCTCGTAGACCCCGCCGTCGCAGCCGTTCAGGTAGTGGGAGGGCTCGTCGCGATCGATCCAGAGGACGTGGTTGTCGGAGTGCTTTTCGCTCTCGCCCAGCTTGCGGAAGGTCCTGCCGCCGTCGTCCGAGACCTGCATCCAGGTGTCCATCAGGTAGACGCGGTCGAAGGTCGCCGGGTCGGCGAACATCTTGCCGTAGTACTGCGGCGAGGAGGAGACCTGGCCGCTGCGCTTCTCCCAGTGCGAGCCGCCGTCGGCCGAGCGG
>DATBQN010000599.1:0-5260 GCA_036560825.1 Thermoanaerobaculia bacterium | reverse complement strand
TTCGCCTCAGGAACCGTGTCCTTCGGCCTCGTCTCGATCCCGGTCAAGCTCTACGCGACCGGCGAATCGAGCGTCGGCATCCATCTCAACATGCTGCACAAGAAGTGCGGCACGCGCCTGAAGCAACAATATGTCTGTCCGGCCGACGACGAAGTGGTCGGCAAGGATGACGTTGTTAAGGGTTACGAGTACGCGCGCGGGCAGTACGTCCTGTTCACGGAAGAGGAGCTCAAGGCGCTCAACCCGGAGCCCACCAACGCCATCGAGATCGCCGAGTTCGTGCCCGAGGACAAGGTCGATCCGGTCTACTTCGAGAAGTCCTACTACCTGGGACCGGACAAGGGGGGCGACCGCCCCTACCGCCTGCTCGCCGAGGCGATGCGCGAGACCGGCCGCGCCGCGCTCGCCCGCTACCGCGCCCGCGGCAAGGACTACCTGGTTCTCCTCCGCCCCTTCGAGCAGGGGCTGGTGATGCAGCAGCTCCGCTACGCCGACGAAGTGCGCGACTTCTCCGAGGTGCCGCTCGGCCATGGGGAGGTCAAAGCGCCCGAGCTCAAGCTCGCCGTGCAGCTCGTCGACCAGATCGCCAGCGACTCCTTCCGCCCCGCCGAGTACGACGACGAGGTGAGGAAGCGCACCCGCGAGCTCATCGAGCAGAAGGTCGCTGGCCAGGAGATCACCGCGCCGCCGCCCGAGGCGCCGAAGGCGCAGATCGTCGATCTCATGGAGGCGTTGAAGGCGAGCCTGGCGGAGAACCGCGAGCCGGACGCCAGCCGCAAGCCCCCCAAGCCGTCGCCGCGCAAGGCCGCCGTCGCGGCTCCGGCAGAGGCCGTCGCGGCGACCGCCGGCGAGCCGGCCGCCCGGCCGCGCGCCGTGCGCGGCAAGAGCGCGAAGCGTTAGTCCCCGGCCCGCGGGACCGCGGGGTCCGCTGGAGCCAGGGGCCGCCTCCAGAGGTACACTCGGACGGCATGGATCGTGCCGCCTACTCGACGCGCGACGTCGCTTCCCTGCTGGAGCTGTCGGAGACGCGGGTGCGCGCCTTCGTGCGCGCCGGTTTCCTGGCGCCGCCGCGCGGGCCGCGCGGCGAGCTGCGGTTCTCCTTTCAGGACCTGGTCCTGCTGCGCGCCGCGAAGGGGCTCGTCGCGGCGCGCATCTCCAGCCGGCGGGTGCGCGCCGCGCTGTCGCGCCTCCGCGAGCAGCTCCCGCACGGCCGGCCGCTCACCGCGGTCCGCATCCTCGCCGACGGCAACCGGGTGATCGCCCGCGACGGGGGCGAGGTGTGGAACCCCGAGTCCGGCCAGACCCTCCTCGACTTCGAGGTCGCCGACCTGGCGCGCGACGCCGCCCCCTTCGCCCGCCGCGCCGCCGCCGCGGCACGCGCCGCGGCGGCCGAGCTCGACGCCGACGACTGGTTCGAGCTCGGCTGCGAGCTCGAGACGACGGCGCCCGAGGACGCCGCCGACGCCTACCGCCGCGGGCTCGCCCTCGAGCCCGGCCACGCCGACGCCCACCTCAACCTCGGGCGCCTCCTCCACGGCGAGGGGGATCTCGCGGGCGCCGAGGAGCACTTCCGGCGCGCCCTCGCGGCGCGCCCCGACGACCCCACCGCCGCCTTCGACCTCGGCGTGGCGCTCGAGGATCGCGAGCGGCTGGCCGAGGCCGCGGCGGCCTACGAGCGCGCGCTCGCCCTCGACCCCGCCTACGCCGACGCCCATTACAACCTCGCCGGGGTCTGCGAGAAGCTCGACCGGGCGGGATCGGCGATCGCGCACTGGAAGGCCTACCGCCGCCTGGTGGGGGAGCGGAGCCCGGATTGACATCTATGCCGCAGAGGCATAAGATCCCGGCCAACACAGTTTATTGACACTAGGAGGAGACATGCGCGTGAAGCCATCCTTGCTCTTGTGCGTTGGCGCCCTGGCCGTCGCTACGGTGGCCGGTGCCGCACCCCGAGTCTCCGGGCCGGAGATGCAGGTCAACCAGGTGAGCACCCACGTCGAGCAGCGCCATCCCGTCGCGGCCTACGCGAAAAACGGCGGCGCGCTGGTCGTCTGGGAGGACGAGCAGGCCGGCCTCAAGGGTCGCTTCCTGGCCAAGAACGGCCACACCCTGGGCGGCGATCTGACCCTCGTCACCAACCAGCTCCTGGCGTCGATCCCGGCCCACGGCAACGTCGTCTACCGCCGCAGCCCGGCGGTCGCCTTCCTGCCCAACGGCGGCTTCGCCCTCCTGTGGTCCGAGGAGATGGACTTCGAGCTGCTCGACGCCTTCATCCAGCAGGACACGCTCCTCCGGCGCGACGTCTACGGCCGCATCTTCAGCGCCGCGGGCGCTCCCGTCGGCGGCGCCTTCCGCGTCAACGGCGCGGGCGAGCGGCTGGCGAGCGCGCCGCAGGTGGTGGTCCGCGGCAGCGATTTCCTGGTCGCCTACCAGAACCAGTCGAACGCCCAGAAGGGCGTCTTCCTGCGCCGCTTCAATCTCTCCGGCCAGCCGATCGGCGGCGAGATCCAGGTGAGCGCGCCGAGCGTGGTGGCCACCGATCCGGCGATCGCGGTGGGCGCCGGCGGCCGCGTGGCGGTCGCCTTCGACGCTCCCGACGCCTCCGGCCTCGGCGCCTTCGTGCAGCTCTTCAACGCCAGCCTGCAGCCGCTCGGCGGCGAGGTGCGGGTCAACACCACCCTCGCCGGCAACCAGTTCCGGCCGGCGATCGCCGCCAACGCGGCGGGCCAGTACCTCGTCGCCTGGAGCGGGCAGTACGGCTCGCCGTACCGCTACCGCGTCTTCGGGCAGGTGGTGGGCGAGACCGGCAACCTGATCGGCGGCCAGCTGGCGCTCTCCGGCGGCAGCAACCGCTACGAGATCACGCCGTCGGTCGCCGCCGGCCCGCACGGCGACTTCCTGGCGGTCTGGCTGGCCTTCAACAAGGACGCCCTGCCGTCCGGCATCTACGCCAACCAGGTCGACGCCCTCGGCCGCCCGGGCACCGAGGAGCAGATCAACGAGCTGGCGATCAACTACAACACCCGCTCCTCGCTGGTGACGGACGGCGCCGGCCACTTCCTGGCGCCCTGGGAAGGCTTCGCCGGCCAGAACCCCGCGATCGCCGCGCAGCTGATCTCCGAGTAGACGTCCGCTGAACGCAGCGCTCTCCGCGCGCCCCGTCGGGTCCTCCCCGGCGGGGCGCTTTTCATCTCCGGGCGCCTTGCTCCCTCCCTGTGGGGAGGGTATCCCTATATCCTTCGCTCGCCATGGACCTCCTCTACGCCGCCCACGTGCCCGCCGGCGACGGACCGTTTCCCGCCGTCCTCGCGCTCCACGGCTGGGGCGCCAACGCCCACGACCTCCTCGGGCTGGCGCCGTCGATCCACGGCGGCGGCGCCATCGTGCTCTGCCCGCAGGGCCCCATCGCGGTGCCGTTCGGCGGCGGCGAGCACGGCTGGGGGTGGTTCCCGCTCACCCCCGGCGCGCCGCCCGACCTCGACGCCTTCCGCCACGCGGCGGCCACCCTCCGCCGCTTCGTCGACGGCGCCCTGGAGCGCTATCCGATCGATCGCGAGCGGCTGGTGCCGATCGGCTTCAGCCAGGGCGGGGTGATGGCCTATGAGCTCGCCCTGCGCGATCCCGGCCGCTTCGCGGGCGTCGCCGCCCTCTCCTCGTGGCTCCCCCTGCCGCTCGCCGAGGACCTCGCCAAGCGCCCGGAGCTCGCGGGCTTCCCGACCCTCGTCGTCCACGGCACGCGCGACGCGATGATCGAGGTCGAGCGCGCCCGCGAGTCGCGCGAGCTGCTCCGTCCGTTCGGGGTGGCGCTCACCTATCGGGAGTTCGACATGGGCCACGAGATCCGGCCCGACGCCCTGCGCGTCATCCTCCGTTGGCTGGACGAGAAGGCGTTCCGGGCGGCGTGACCGGGACGGCCGCGCCGGCGGCCGCGACGGCTTCGACGGCTCCGGCCGCCGAGCTCGTCGCCGACGCCGCGGCGCTCGCCGCGGCGGCGCGCTCCTGGCCGGAGCGGGGAGCGCTGGCGCTCGACACCGAGTTCGTCCGCGAGCGCACCTTCTTCCCCCGCCTGGGGCTCGTCCAGGTGTCGGACGGCGCGACCGTCACCCTGATCGACCCGCTCGCGGTGGGAGATGTGGGCGATGCGGGCGATCTCGCGCCGCTCCTCGACGCCCTCCGCGCGCCGGGCCCCGTCAAGGTGCTGCACTCGGCGAGCGAGGACGTCGAGGTGTTCTACCGGGCTCTCGGCGTGCTCCCCGAGCCGCTCTTCGACAGCCAGATCGCCGGCGCGCTCGCCGGCGCCGGCGCCTTCCTCAGCTATCAGAGGCTGGTGGCGGCCTATCTCGGCGTCGAGCTCGCCAAGGAGGAGACCCGCACCGACTGGATGGCCCGTCCCCTCTCGCCCGGCCAGCTCGCCTACGCCGCCGAGGACGTGGCCTACCTCGTCCCCCTCTACGAGCGCCTGACCGCCGAGCTGGCAGCTCTCGGCCGCCTTTCCTGGGTCTTCGAGGACTCGGCGGCCCTGCTCGACACCTCGCGCTTTCAGGAGGACGACGAGGCCGCCTACCTCCGCATCAAGGGCGCGGGGCGTCTCGACCGCCGGCAGCTCGGCGCGCTGCGGACGCTGGCGGCCTGGCGGGAGAAGGAGGCGCGGCAGCGCGATCTGCCGCGCAACTTCGTGCTCAAGGAGGGGTTGCTCCTCGACCTCGCCACTCGCCGGCCCAAGCTGCCGAAAGACCTCCAGCGCCTCGCCTCCTTCGACGCCCGCCAGGCGGCGCGGGACGGCGCCACCTGGCTCGAGCTGCTGGAGCAGGCCGAGGGGGGCCCCGAGTCGGAGCTGCCGCCGCGGCTCTCGGGCAAGCCCGTTTCGCCGGCCGCCCGCGAGATCGAAGGCCGCCTGCGGGACAAGGTGCGCGAACGGGCGGCGGAGCTCAACGTCCCCCCCGAGATCCTCGCCCCTCGCCGCACCCTCGACGCCCTCCTCCGCCTCACCCTCGGCAAGCCCGATCCCCGGCTTCCCCGCGAGCTCGAAGGGTGGCGCCGCGAGGCGATCGGCGAGGATCTGCTGAAGGAGGCGCTGGCGGCCGTTGGAAAGGAGACCTGAAATGTCCGGAAACCCGCGGGAGACATACCTCTTTGGTGGAATTCAGTGTTGTAGTAGGCTCAGGGTATGACAATCGATGACGAGGTGAGGCGAGCGACGAAGTTGTTGGAAACGGTGATGCAGGCGTCCGGCCTGACGCGCAAGGACCTGGATCTGAAG
>DATBQN010000598.1:0-3646 GCA_036560825.1 Thermoanaerobaculia bacterium | reverse complement strand
GCGGCGTCAGCAAGCGCTTCGGCGACGTCGCGGCGGTCGATGGCGTATCGCTCGCCGTCGGCCGCGGCGAGTTCTTCGCGCTCCTCGGGCCGAGCGGCTGCGGCAAGACGACGCTCCTGCGGCTGATCGCCGGCTTCGAGGCTCCCAGCGCGGGCATCCTGCGCATCGGCGGCGAGGACGTGACCGGGCTCCCCGCCCATCGCCGCCCGGTCAACATGGTCTTCCAGCACTACGCTCTCTTCCCCCACCTCACGGTCGCCGAGAACGTCGCCTTCGGCCTCAGGTATCGGAGGCCGGCGCTGCCTCGCGCCGCGCGCGGATCGCGGATCGCCGAGGCGGTCGCCCTCGTCCGCCTCGAGGGCCTCGAGGCGCGGCGGCCGCACGAGCTCTCGGGCGGCCAGCGGCAGCGCGTCGCCCTCGCCCGCGCACTGGTGCTGAAACCCCAGGTCCTCCTCCTCGACGAGCCGCTCGCCGCCCTCGACCGGCGCCTCCGCCAGGCGATGCAGGGCGAGCTCAAGGCCCTGCAGCGCACCCTCGGCATCAGCTTCCTCTTCGTCACCCACGATCAGGAGGAGGCGCTCGCGATGAGTGACCGCGTGGCGGTGATGCACCGCGGCCGCGTCGAGCAGCTCGGCTCGCCGGCCGAGGTCTACGAGCGCCCGCAGACCGCCTTCGTGGCCGAGTTCCTGGGGATGGAGAACCTGGTCACCGCCGTGATCGTGGCAGGCGTCGTTGGCGGCCCGGGCGGCGAAGGCGCGCTCTTCCTGCGCCTCCCCTCGGGCGCCGAGATCCCCACGCCGTCCGGTGCAGCCTGTGGGCCGATCGCGCCGGGAGAGACCGTGCGCTGCGCGATCCGGCCCGAGAAGCTACGCCTGGCGGCAGCGCAGGACCAGGCCGGGCCGGGCTTCCCGGTGACCGTCGAGGACCACGTCTATCAGGGCGCCAGCACCACCTGGATCGTCCGCGACCGCGCCGGCGCCCGCTTCGTGGTGACGGATTTCAACCGCGAGCCCGACCGCGCGCCCGGAGCGACGACCGGCCGGCGCGCCGGCGACGCGGCCTATCTCTGCTGGGACCCGCGGTACACGGTGGTGCTGCGGGAGGACGGCTCGAAACCCTCCTGACAGGACGCTGTCAGGAGGCGGCGTCCAGACTCCTCCTCGTCAACCAACCCAAAGGAGGAGTCGACATGCCCCACCCCTTCGTCTACACCGAGCTCCACACCACCGCCCCCGAGCCGGCCAAGGCCTTCTACCGAGAGCTCTTCGCCTGGGACATGACGGACATCCCCACACCGGCGGGACCATACACGGGGATCGTCCCCGGCGACGGCCCGGGTGCCGGCCTCATGGGCGCGGCGCCCCAGGACGACGGCCGCTCCCACTGGCTGCCGTACGTGCAGGTGCCCGCCCTCGAAGCGGCGACGGCGCGCGCCGTCGAGCTCGGCGCGCGGCTCCTCGCCGACAAGACCGCGGTGCCGGGTCAGGGCTGGTTCACCTGGCTCGTCGATCCCACCGGCGCGCGCTTCGCGCTCTGGGAGAAGCAGGCGGCGGCGGAGTAGGCCGAGGCCGGGGCGCAGTAGGATGCGCCCGTGCGTCGCGCCGACCGACTGTTCGAGATCGTGCAGCGCCTCCGCCGGCGCCGCGTCACCACCGCGCGGCAGCTCGCCGAGGCGCTGCGGGTCTCCGAACGGACCATATACCGCGACGTCCAGGATCTCTCGACCTCGGGCGTGCCCATCCTCGCGGAAGCGGGGGTGGGCTACGCCCTGGCCAAGGGCTTCGACCTGCCGCCGCTGATGTTCACCGACGACGAGATCGAGGCGCTGGTGCTCGGCGCGCGCATCGTGCAGTCGTGGGCCGACCCCGACCTCGTGCGCGCCGCCGACAGCGCGCTCGGCAAGATCGAGACCGTGCTCCCCGAGCGCCTTCGCGCACGGCTCCCTGGCGCGGCCCTCTTCGCGCCCGACTTCCACGTCCCGGAAGCCCATCGCCGCCACCTCTCGACGCTCCGCACGGCGATCCGTGAGCGCCGCCGGGTCGAGCTCGGCTACCGCGACGGCGCCGGCCGCGAGACCCATCGCGTCATCCAGCCGCTCGGTCTCTTCTTCTGGGGAGCGAGCTGGTCGATCGGCGCCTGGTGCGAGCTACGCGAGGGCTTCCGCAACTTCCGCTCCGACCGCATCGGCGAGGCCGCGGCGCTGGCGGATACCTTCGCCCAGATCCCGGGAAGGACCCTGCAGGACTTCTTTCGCGCCATGGAGGCGGGGCGGCCGTAGGGCGTCTCAGACTGCTCCGCGCGACGCCAGGTCTTCAACGATCCTCGCGAACTCCTCCACCGGCTGTAGAGCGTCGAGGGCGTCGATGACGCGCGTGAAATCCAGGGACACATACTCGTGGACGAGGACGTTGCGAAATCCCGGCAGCGGCTCCAGGCGGCGAACGAGATCGGGCGGAAAGTCGCCGCTTGCCGCCAGGCTGCGCACGGCCGCGGTGTAATCCTCGAAGCTCTGGCCCCGCTGCGAGGCGAGCTCGGCAGCCATGTCGATGACGAGCTGGCAGACCTGCATCAACGAGAAAAGCACATCATTGTGCAACGAGAGGTCGGCGCGTAGTTGTTGGACGCTCTGCACGCGCGGCCGCAGCTCGCGGAGGTGCACCAGATAACGGTGCAGCTCGGCGAGGCGCTCGATCAGCCGGCTCATCGCCGGAGCGCCGCCAGCTTGATCTTCTGCATCCGCTCGAGCCAGGGTGCGAGATCGGCGGCGCGCAACTGGACGTCGCGCACGAAGACCCGGTCGGCCTCGGGTTCGCCGAGGTAGAGGCGGACGCCTTCCCAGACGATGCGCCGGGCGAAGAGCGGCGGCAGGTCGTTGAGGATCACCAGGTCGACCTCGTTGTGGTGGAGAACCGCGATGAGCTCTGATCCCTGACAGACGCGGAACTGGAAGCGCTCGCGTGAGGTCGGATACTGCTCCCAGGAGAGGAGCGCCGCGACGTCGACGTCGCTCTCGCGGTGAGCGCGGCCTTCAGCGTGGCTGCCATAGAGGTAGACGGACGAGACGCCGAGCTCTGGGTGAGCGGTGAAATAGCCGGCGAGCCGCTCCCGTATCCTCTCGCCCAAGCCATTCCTGTCGCTCTTCAGCTCCACCGTAAGACCCTCCGTCGGCAGTCTATATCGCGCATTTGCATCAGGTGCACGATTTGCCTAGTCTCCTCGAGTGCAAGACATCCCGGATGACATCCTGCCCCTTCTGGATGCGGAGCTGCGCCGACAGGCGCGGGTGAAAGCGCCGCTTCGGCAGCGCGAGCTCGATGACGTCGCCGGGACGTGGCAGGAAGACCACAATTTCGACCAGGCGATCGCCGATCAGGATCAAGTCAACGAGCGTTTGTGGCGATGAAGCTTGCCTTCGAGAGCGCGAACGGTGAGCTGAGTTGAGCGAGCCGGCTGTCCGCCGCGGCTCTACCTGGGCCCTTCTCTCCCCCACCTGGCTGGTCCTCGGCGTCTTCTTCCTCCTGCCGCTCGCGCTCATGCTCGCGCTCTCGTTTCGCCAGCGCGGGGTGTACGGCGGCGTGGCGCCGCTGCCGCCGGCGGGCGGCTGGGCGGCGTATCTCCGCTCGGGAGCGTTCCTGGGCAACTATGC
>DATBQN010000597.1:0-2586 GCA_036560825.1 Thermoanaerobaculia bacterium | reverse complement strand
TGCTCGTGCTGGTGCCTGTGTTCGCGCTCATCCTCGTCCCGGGCTATGGGGACATCGGCTGGGGCTATCACGGCTTCCGTCCGCCGCGATGGCAGGGGCCGATCATGGTGTTCGAGGTGGCGACAGCTTTGTGGTTGCTCGTCAAAGGCGTGAGGGAACCTGGAAGAAGTGAGCCCCAAGAAGTATCTCGAAGAAGTATCTCGCCCCTCGTCCGGCGCTTGACCGCGACCGCTGGACGGCGTAGACTTGGTCAAGATTGGTCAAGCAACGGGAGCTCCATCGATGTCCGCGATCATCTACAACCTATACGAGGCGAAAACCCAGCTCTCGCGGCTCGTCGACCGCGCCGCGAGCGGTGAAGAGATCATCCTGTCGAAGGCTGGCAAGCCGCTCGCTAAGCTCGTGCCGTTCCAGCCGAGTGCCGAGCCTCGCCTACCCGGCGGATGGGAAGGCAAGGTGCGCATCTCGGAAGACTTCGATGCGCCGTTGCCTCCAGAGATCCAGGCCGCACTAGAGGGGCAGACCCTCTCGGTCCGACCCAGCTAATTGACATCTCAGCTGGCTTGACGTTCGGAAACCGGGCTGGCGCCGGCCACGAAGGATGAAAGGGGCATCTCCCCTTACATTGTCATCCTGAGCGGGAGCGAAGGATCGGGCGGAGGGCGGCGCGAGATCGGTTCGGCAGCGAGCCACCCGCCCACCCGATCCTTCGCTCCCGCTCAGGATGACAGGGGCAAGGAGTGCCACCGATAGGCCGGTGGAGGACTACCCAGCAGTAGCGCGTTTCTGGATAGCGCAGCGAAGGATCTGGGCGGGGGCGCACCGGCGTCGAGTCGTCATGACGTTCCTACCCCCAGATCCTTCGCTGCGCTCAGGATGACAATGCAGGGGATTTCTCGCAGCGAGAGCACCTCGCTCGGATTGGTCCGAAAAAATTCACACCTCTCAGGATGACATGGCAGAAGGGATTCCTGTCAACGAGAGCAATCTCGTTCTGTTTGCCCCGATGGACTTCCAGCCCGCTCAGTGCTCCTTGGTGTACAGCAGATCGGCGCCGGTGCCCTGGGTTCCCTGCGCGCTCTCGGCCTGGAGGGTGAGTCGCTTGTTGAGGATGTAGCGGATGCGGAAGATGTTGACCGATTGGAAGAGGCCGACGCCGTAGGCGACGTAGAGGCGCGGCGAGAGGTACTTGCCGAGGACGAGCGCGGCCTGGTCGAGGCCTCCCGAGCTCTCGATGGTCGCCGACTCGAGGCCGAAGCGCGAGGCCAGGCGTTTGGCGATCAGGTTGCCGCCCTTGAGCTCCAGCGAGGTGGCGGCGTTGGCGAGCAGGCTCCCCTCCTGCGGCGTCGCCTGGCTGAGCGGATGGCCGAGGAGGAGGTAGGCGAGCGCCTCGGTCTCGGTCATCACGGGGTCGGACCACAGGGTCACCTCCGGCGCCTTGAGCGTCCCCCGCGCCTCGATCCCCGCCGTGGTGCCGTCGTCGGCCTTCCGGTAGGCGCGCAGGTCGATCCCCGGGTCGTCGAGCGGGCCGCCGGCGAAGATCAGGCGGCCGCGCTCGATGGTCAAGTCCTGGCCGTAGGCCTTGAACGTCCCCTCGTCGATCTCGATCTCGCCCACCGCGGTCGGCGATCGGCCGGGGAGCTCGCTGGCGAGGAGCGAGCCCTTGGGCTTCCCCGCCAGGCCGAGCGCCTTGAAGTCGACGTCGTTGCCGAGCACGACGCGCACCCGCGCCTCGACGGCGATCGGCGTCGCCGGTTTCGCGGTGCTCGCGGGCCTCGGCGTCCGGCCGCCGACGAAGACGACGTCCTTCGACGCCGTCACCGGATTGTTCTGCTTCTTGAGCTTCTCGACGTCGATCTTGGCGTGCGGCACGTCGACCTGCCCGGTGAGGCGCGCCAGGCGGCCCTGATAGGTGAAGTCGAGGTCCGGCGCGATCTCCACGTCCATCTCCCGCGTCCCCGCGACCTGGAAGCGGCGGCCGGTGATCTTGAGGTGGACGGGGGTCGCGGCGCTCGGCTCGAAGCTCGCCTGTCCCGCGATCGCGAGCGTCCCCCTCCCCGACTTCGCGCCGCCCGAGATGTCGAGCGCGCCGCCCCCGTTGCCCTTCGCGGTGAGGGTCACGTCGTGGACGTCGAGTCCGTACTCGGGGACCTTGGCGCGGCCGCCGGCGAGCGCCGCCTGGCCGGCGAGGCGGGGCGCGCCGAAGGTGCCGCCGAGGTCGAAGTCGGCCTGCAGGCTGCCGCCGACGCTCCGCAGATCCGGCAGCAGAGCGGCGGCGAAGCCGAGGTCGGAGAGGTGCACGCCGACCCGGCCGGAGAGCGGCTGGCCGGCGAGCGCGACGCCGGCGCCGAGGCGCGGAAGCCGCACCTGTCCGGAGATGTCCCCCACTTTGGTCAGCTTGAGATTTGCGGTCGCCTGACCGCCCGCGGGACCGGTCGCGGCGCGGATCGAGCCGCGCTCGAAATGGACGGCGAGGGTCCTGCCGTCCTCGGCCGGATAGATGAGGTCGCCCGGCCCGGGCGACAGGTCGACGGTCGCCTGGGCGAGGCCGCCCGCTCCGCCGCGGGCGGCGACCGTGCCGTCGAG
>DATBQN010000596.1:0-5615 GCA_036560825.1 Thermoanaerobaculia bacterium | reverse complement strand
TCCTGAGGCTTGAAGTCGTCCGGGCGGGCATAACTCAGCTGGTAGAGTGCAAGCTTCCCAAGCTTGATGTCGCGGGTTCGAGTCCCGTTGCCCGCTCCACTCGCTTCGCCGACTCACCGCTCCCAGGCACTGGAACGAAGGCGGTCCGAACGATGTCGATCTTCCGCCGTGAGAGCCCGGCGCCGATGGAAGGTGCGTCCGCCGGGGAGGCGGAGGCGAGGTCCCGCGCGACGCGGATCGCCGCCGGCTCGTGCCTGCGCGGCGAGCTGACCGGCTCGACCGAGGTGGTGGTCGAGGGCGAGGTCCGGGGAGCGATCCGCGTCGACGCCGTCGTGATCGTCGCGGCGGGGGGTCTCGTCGAGGGCCCGATCGAGGCCAGGCTGGTGCGCGTCGCCGGCAAGGTGGTGGGCGACGTGAGCGGCTCGGAGCGCGTCGAGGTCGGCAACGCCGGCGTCCTCGAGGGCGACGTCGCGGCGCCGCGGGTGATCCTCGCCGAGGGCGCCTTCCTCAAAGGCATGGTCCAAATGCAGGGCGACAAGGCTCGCGGCGGGCGCCAGGCGGCGGCGACGGTCGAGCCGGGAAGAACGGGATAGCGTGCTGATCGGAATCCCCACGGAAGTCAAGGATCACGAGTACCGGGTCGGCATGACCCCGGCCTCCGTCCATGCCCTGGTGCAGAGCGGCAACCAGGTGATCGTGCAGCGGGGCGCCGGGCACGGCAGCGGCATCGCCGACGACGAGTACACCGGCGCCGGGGCGGAGCTGGTCCCCGCCGCCGCCGCCGTCTACGGCCGCGCCGAGATGGTGGTCAAGGTCAAGGAGCCGATCGCCCAGGAGTACGGGCTGCTGCGGTCCGGGCAGATCCTCTTCACCTACCTCCATCTGGCGCCGCTCCCCGAACTCACCGACGTCCTCCTCGAGCGCCGGGTGACGGGCATCGCCTACGAGACCATCGTCGACGCCGAGGGGCGGCTGCCGCTGCTCACGCCGATGTCCGAGGTGGCGGGCCGCATGTCGGTCGTCGTCGGCGCCTCGTTCCTGCAGAAGATCCACGGCGGGCGCGGCACGCTCCTCGCGGGCGTGCCCGGCGTCCCTCCCGGCGACGTGGTGGTGATCGGCGGCGGCATCGTGGGGATCAATGCGATCAAGATGGCCCTCGGGCTCGGCGCGCGCGTGGCCGTCCTCGAGACCAACCTCGACCGCATGCGCTACCTCGACGAGATCTTCCAGGGCCAGCTGACGACGCTGGCCAGCAACCACCACAACCTCTCCGCCGCCATGCACCGCGCCGACCTCCTGATCGGCGCCGTGTTGATCCCCGGCCGCGCCGCGCCCAAGCTGGTCAGCCGCGACATGCTGAAGCTGATGAAGGAGGGGTCGGTGGTGGTCGATGTGGCGGTCGACCAGGGCGGCTGCTTCGAGACCACCCACCCGACCACCCACTCGGACCCCACCTACGTGGTCGACGGGATCGTCCACTACTGCGTCGCCAACATGCCCGGCGCCGTGCCCCGCACCTCGACCTTCGCGCTCAACAACGCCACCCTCCCCTACGCCCTCGCCCTCGCCAGGAAGGGCGTGCAGCGCGCCGTCCGCGACGACGCGGGGCTCCTCGCCGGCGTCAACACCTACCAGGGCCACATCACCTGCGAGCCGGTCGCCGAGTCGCTCGGCCGGCCCTACCAGGCGCTCCATGAGCTGTTGTAGTCCTCCCCCTACCGGGGGATCCGCAGGCTCTCCCGCGGCAGCGGCGGGAATCCCGTCTTCGTCGTCTCCTCCCACAGCCGCTCGAGATCGGCCGGCACCGGCGCCTCGAAGGCCATGGGCTCGCCGCTCGTCGGATGGCGGAAGGCCAGGCGCCAGGCGTGGAGGGCGGGGCGGGGGAAGGCGCCGAGGGGCCCTTGGACCCTTCGCGGCAGGCCCTTCCAGCGCGCCTCGCCGTACACCGGATCGCCCACCAGCGGGTAGCCGAGGCTCTTGAGGTGGACGCGGATCTGGTGCGTGCGGCCCGTCTCGAGGTCGAGGGCGAGGAGCGAGATGCCGGCGGCGGCCGCCAGCGTGCGATAGAGGGTGCGGGCCGGCCGCCCGCGCTGGCGCACCGCCATCTCCGTGCGCCGCGTCGGATGGCGGCCGATCGGCGCCTCGATCGACCCGGAAGGCGGGCTCGGCGCGCCGTAGGCGAGGGCGAGGTAGCGCTTGCCGACCTCGCGCTCGGCGAAGGCGCGGGCGAGGCGGGCGTAGGCGGCGGGCGTCCGCGCCACCACCAGGACGCCGCTCGTCTCGCGGTCCAATCGATGAACGATGCCGGGCCGGCCCGGTCCGCCCACCCCGGCGATCTCCGGCCAGCGGGCGAGCAGGCGGTGGGCGAGGGTGCCGGTGGCGCGGCCGGCGCCGGGATGGACGGTGAGGCCCGCGGGCTTGTCGAGGACGGCGAGATCGGCGTCCTCGTAGAGCACGGCGAGGGGCTCGGCCTCGGGAGCGATCCTCGCGTCGCTCGCTGGCGGCGGGAGGGGCCGGCAGGCGATCGCGTCGCCGGCGGCGACCGCAGCCGAGGGGCGCGCCGGCGCACCGTTGACCTCCACCCGGCCCTCGCGGATCCAGCGCTGCACCTGGTTGCGCGGCTCGCCGAGGCGGGCGGCGACGTGGCGGTCGAGACGCTCGCCGGCGGCCTCGGGCTCGACCGCCCAGGCGAGGGCCCGGTCCGGAGTCGTGTCTTGGGATTCCACTGCCTCTAGCCGTGGGTTCCTCCCCCCTGGGAGGGGGAGGGTTGGGGAAAGGGGGAGGTCAGGAAGGGGGCGGGTTCATCGAGACGACCTGCGGCCGGCGCAGCCGCAGGCTGTCGATCGCCATCAGGGCGATGCCGATCGAGATGGCGCTGTCGGCGACGTTGAACGCCGGCCAGTGGTGGGCGCCCAGGTAGACGTCGATGAAGTCGGTCACCGCGCCCGCCAGCACGCGGTCGAGGAGGTTGCCGACCGCCCCGCCCACCACCAGGGCGAGGGCGACGAGGAGGATGCGGTCGCGCGACGGGGTGAACCAGAAATAGACGCCGACCGCGGTCAGGGCGGCGAGGCCGAGGAGCGTCAACAGCCAGCTCCCGCCCGTCATCCCCTGGGCAGCGAAGAGGCCGAAGGCGACGCCGGTGTTGCGCACGTGGGTGAGGGTGAGGAAGCCGGGGACGAGCGGCTGCGCCGCGTGGTCGGGCAGGTGCACCTCGACCAGCCACTTGGTCCACTGGTCGATCACCAGGACGGCGAGCGACACGAACAGGTAGCGCAGCTTCCCGAGGCCGGCCGCCGCCGCGCTTGGAGCGAAGCTGCCCGGGGCGCCGAGGTCACGAGTGGTCAAAGCGGATCTCCTGGGGTCTTGGCGGTCACCGGGTTCGGATCGGGGCGATGGATCTCGGGGTCGGGCCACCGCCGGAATGCCGCGGCCGCGGCAGCCACCAGACGGGGCAGCTCGGCGGCGGCTCGGAACAGGCGGATGCCCGCCGCTCCGCGGGCGCCGGCGCTGGCGACCTCCGCCAGGCGCTCTAGTGTAACCCCTCCCAGAGCATAGACGGGCATCTCGGCGCCGGAGATACGCGAGACCGCGTCCGCGAGGCCGTGGAGGCCTGGAGGGGCGCCGAAGCGCTGTTTGCTCGGGGTGGGATAGACGGGTCCAAAGGTCACGTAGTCGGCGCCGTCGCGACGGGCCGCCTCGACCTCCTCGGGACGATGGGTCGAGCGCCCGAGGAGCACGCCGGGGCCGAACCGGCGGCGGAGCGCCGCGAGCGGCACGCCGCCGGCCGGCAGGTGCGCGCCGTCGGCGCCGGCGGCGAGCGCCACGTCGAGCCGGCCGTTGACCAGCAGGCGGACGCCCGCCGGCAGCAGCGCGCGCGAGCGGTGGACGAGGTCGTAGAGCGCGCGGTCGTCGAGGGCCTTCTCACGGATCTGCACCGCCTCGACGCCGGCCCCGCCGAGCGCCGCCAGCCAATCGTCGAGGTACTCCTCGCCGGCGCCGCCGAGGTCGGAAATCGCGAGGAGGCGAGCGGTCATCCGCATGTCGTGCGCGCGCCGCCGGAGCCGGTTTCAAGCCCCGCGGCGGCGGCCGAGGAGCGCCTGGAGATCGTGGGCGCCCCAGACCAGGTGGACGAGACCGAAGCCGGTCACCGCGCCGCGAAAGGCAGGCTCGAGGAAGGTGCCGCGGAGGGCGCCCAGGGGGAGGTGGGCGAGGGTGCGTCCCCACATCGGGCTCCAGGGCGCCAGCAGCAGGAAGACCCCCGCCTCGACGCAGTAGACGATGAAGAGGACGCGGAAGACCTGATCGGAGCGCACGGGGCGTGATTGTAGCCCGTCGGGCTCGACGGCCTTGGATGGGATTTTCCTCGGCGGGCAGGCGTCCGACGCCGGAAAGCGGCAACGCCCACGCGCCCCCCCTAGATCCCGGTCACCCGCACCACCTCCTCGAAGCTCGTCGTCCCCTCGGCGAGCTTGCGGAGGGCGGACTGGCGGAGGGTGCGCATGCCGTTCTTCACCGCCTCGCGCTTGATCTCGGGGGCGTCGGCGCCGGCGACGATGAGGCTCTTGACGGCGTCGTCGACGGGCAGGATCTCGAAGATGCCGGTGCGCCCGAGGTAGCCGGTGCTGCGGCACTCGTGGCAGCCGGCGCCCTCTTTGACCTTGACCCGCTTGCCGGCCGGCACCGCGAGGCGGAGGGTGGCGACCTCGTCGGCGGAGAGGTGCCGCTCGACCGGGCAGTGCGGGCAGATGCGGCGCAGCAGCCGCTGCGCCATCGAGCCCACCAGGGTCGAGCTGATGAGGAAGCGCTCGACGCCGAGGTCGGAGAGGCGGGAGATCGAGGAGGCGGCGTCGTTGGTGTGCAGGGTGGAGAAGACGAGGTGGCCGGTGAGCGCCGCCTGGATGGCGTACTGCGCCGTCTCGCCGTCGCGGATCTCGCCCACCATGATGACGTCGGGGTCTTGGCGCAGGATGTGGCGCAGCGCCCCGGCGAACGAGATGCCGACCTTGGTCTGCACCGCGGTCTGGTTGAACTCGTCGTAGACCATCTCGATGGGGTCCTCGATGGTCGTCACGTTGAGCTCGCGGGTGGCGATGGTCTTCAACGCCGAGTAGAGGGTCGTCGTCTTCCCCGAGCCGGTCGGCCCGGTGACCAGGATGATGCCGTGCGGCCGGGTGATGAAGTCGTTAAAGGTCTGCAGCTCGTCGGGATAGAAGCCGAGCCCTTCGAGATCCTGCACCAGGACGTCGGGATCGAAGATCCGCAGCACCAGCTTCTCGCCGAAGGCGACGGGCAGCGTCGAGACGCGGAGCTCGACGTCGCGGCCGTTGCGCGTCGCCTTGACGCGGCCGTCCTGCGGCCGGCGCTTCTCCGAGATGTCGAGGCGCGACATGGTCTTGATGCGCGAGGTGACCGCGGCGTGGACGATCTTCGGCATCGTCTGGATGTCGTGCAGGACGCCGTCGATGCGGAAGCGGATGAGGCTGTTCTCGCGCTTGGGCTCGATGTGGATGTCGCTCGCCCGGCTGTCGAAGGCGTGCTGGAGCATGAACTCGACGGCGTTGACGACGTGCTGGTCCGAGGACTCGATCTCGGACTCGTTCTTCATCCGCACG
>DATBQN010000595.1:0-2774 GCA_036560825.1 Thermoanaerobaculia bacterium | reverse complement strand
ACCCCCTCCCCATAACACAGGTGGCCCGCGGGCTCTTCCCCGAGCCGGCGTCCAGGCCGGGCATATGATCGCCGCGTGCTCCGCGCCCTGCTCTTCGACTTCAACGGCGTGCTGGTCGACGACGAGCCCATCCATCTCGAGATGTTCCAGCGCGTGCTGGCGGACGAGGGGCTGGCGCTCTCGCCCGAGGACTACTACCGGCGCTACCTCGGCCTCGACGATCGCGGCTGCTTCGCCGCCGTCCTCGCCGGCGCCGGAGAGCCGGCGACGGTGCCTCGCCTGATGCGTCTCATCGCCCGCAAGGCGAGCTACTACCAGGAGAGGATCCGCGAGCGCGGCTACCCGTTCTTCGCCGGCGCGGCCCAGCTGGTGAACGCGGCGGCGGCGGCGGGCTGGATGCTCGGCGTGGTGAGCGGCGCCCTGCGCGAGGAGGTCGAGGGGGCGCTCGGGCAGGCGGGGCTCCGCGACCGCTTCAAGGTCCTCGTCACCGCCGAGGACGTCGCCGCTGGCAAGCCCGATCCCGAGGGCTACCGCCAGGCGCTCGAAGCCCTCAACGCCCTGCCGCCGCTCCCCGAGCGGCTGATCCATCCCCACGAGGTGGTGGCGATCGAGGACAGCCCGGCGGGCCTCGCCGCGGCGGCGGAGGCGGGCCTGCGGACGCTGGCGATCGCCCACACTTATTCGGCGGCGTGCCTCGCCGCCGCCGACGCGGTCGTCGAGCGTCTCGAGGGGCTCGGGCGCGAGCGCCTCGAGGGGATGTTCGCAGGGTGAGCGAGCCGCCCGATCCGCTCGGCTCCACGCTGCGGCTCCAGGTCGAGCAGTTCGTGCGGCCGCTCTACGTGGGGCTCGACGGCGCCGCGGGCTTCGACCGGGTGAGCCGGCTGCGCCGGCACGCCGCGGCGCTCGCCGGCGGCGGAGGCACCGCAGCCACCGGAGCCGGCGGCCGCGGGGCCGACCCGCGGCTCCTCGAGCTGCTCCTCCTCTTCCACGGCGTCGTCGACCGGCTGGGCTCGCTCGCCCCCGGCGGCCGGCTCGACCTCTTTCTGCGCAGCGCCGGGGTGGGCGAGGAGCTCGCACGCCGGGTGCGCACCGGCCTCGGACGGCTCGCCGCCGCCCCGAGCTCGGCCGAGGAAGCGCTCATCCACGACGCGCTCCTCCTCGCGGAGGCCGGCGTGGCGGCCACGGCGGAGCGCCTGATGGCGGCCGGCCGGCGCCGCCTGCCGCTCGCCCGCGTCCTCGCCCAGCTCGATCCCGGCGCCTCGCCCGAGCGCTACCGGACGGAGGCGGGAATCAGGCTGGGCGCGGCGCGCCGCGAGGAGGCGCTCGCCTGGCTCGAGGAGCTGCGGCGGAGGCTCGAAGAGGGGGACGATCCGGGTCGAGAGCGGAGCGAGGGGAAGCGGGGATGGCCCGATCAGTTCACCGGCACGCGGCCGCCGAACCCCTCTTCGTAGGTGTGGAAGAAGGAGATGCTCTCCTCGGGGAACTTCCAGCAGTAATAGCCGTCGCCGTTGTCCCAGTCGACGAGCCAGAGGCCCTTGACCTCGCAGCCGATAGAGGTGATCGCGCGCACCCACTCGGCGACGATGCGGTCGCGGGCCTGCTCGACCTCCTGGCGGAGAGCCGTGCGGCCGGCGCCGGTGAGCGCCTCGACCTGCTCGACCGCCGAGACGGTGAGGTCGCGCACCGCGGGAAAGACGGCGAGCGCCTCGTCGTAGGAGAAGATCCGGCGTCCCGCTCGCCGCTCGTCCCGCGGGTCATCCCGCTTGGTATCCACCTCTGCATGCTAGCAGGCGAAAACGCCGGCGCGGTATCCTGGCCGCCGCCGCCAACTCCCCCGGAGCCCCCGCTTGAACTCCCACCAGAGGCCGCGTGGCCACGTCGAGGCGATCACCGGCGGCATGTTCTCGGGCAAGAGCGAGGAGCTGGTGAGGCGGCTGCGCCGCGCCGCGATCGCCCGCCAGTCCGTCCAGGTCTTCAAGCCCGAGGCCGACACCCGCCACCATCCGCAGCGGCTGGTGACGCGCGACAAGCGCGAGCTGGAGGCGGTCTCGGTGCGCGACAGCGCCGAGCTCGCCGAGCGGATCCTGCCCGGCGTCCAGGTGGTGGGGATCGACGAGGCGCAGTTCTTCGATGCCGGGCTCGCGACCGTCGTCGGCGACCTCGCCGACGCGGGGGTGCGGGTGATCGTCGCCGGCCTCGACCTCGACTACCGGCGCCGCCCGTTCGGACCCATGCCGCAGATCCTCGCGCTCGCCGAGTACGTCGACAAGATGCACGCCGTCTGCGTGCGCTGCGGCGCCCCCGCCCACTACAGCCAGCGCCTGGCCGGCGGCAGCGACCAGCTCCAGGTGGGCGACGCCGACGCCTACGAGGCGCGCTGCCGCCGCTGCTTCGAGAGCGATCCTACGCTCGACCCTGAGCGAGGCTTATAGGTCACAGCGGTGAACGCCCGGGCTGATACATGCGCATATTGATCTGAAACGCTTCCCTGACATCAGCCACTTCTGAGCAGAAAACGCGGGTTGCAAGGACGGTAGGCGCGAAAGCGCTGCTGAGAGCATGTCCGACTTGGGGAGCGAAATCATGAGGTCACGATCCTCGCAGGATAGCTGCTTTGCCGCGCGAAAATCCTTGGCCGTTCTGGCCACGAGCTCTCTCCTGGCAATTGCGCTACCGGCAGTTGCGGCAGAGGAGTGGCTTCCCGGACCGGACATGTCGATCGGCCGCAGCTATTTCGCGCTGGTTGCCCTGCCCTCGGGAGATTTGCTCGCCCC
>DATBQN010000594.1:0-2028 GCA_036560825.1 Thermoanaerobaculia bacterium | reverse complement strand
CCGCCGCGAGCGCGGTCGCGAGTCGCTCGACGAGGAGCTCGAGGGCCTGCCGCGGGTCGTCGTGCGCGGCGCCCGCGCCCACAACCTGAAGGGCATCGACGTCGAGTTCCCCCTTGGCGCCATGGTCGCGGTGACCGGCGTCTCGGGCTCGGGCAAGTCGACGCTGGTCGAGAACGTGCTCTACGGCACCTACCAGCGCGCCCGCGGCGTCGTCGACGTCGATCCCGGCCCGGTGGACGAGCTCTGCGGCCTCGCCGAGCTCGCCGACGTCACCCTCGTCGACCAGCGCCCGCTCGGCCGCTCCAGCCGCTCGAACCCGGTCACCTACCTCAAGGCCTACGACGAGATCCGCCGGCTCTTCGCCGCCACCGCCGACGCCCGCGCGCGGGGCATCACCGCCACCCACTTCTCCTTCAACGTCGAGCGCGGCCGCTGCCCGGCCTGCCAGGGCACCGGGGTCACCGAGGTCGACATGCAGTTCATGGCGCCGGTGACCGTGCCCTGCGAGATCTGCCAGGGGCGCCGCTTCCGGCCCGAGGTGCTGGCGGTGCGCCTGCGCGGCCGCACCATCGCGGAGGTGCTCGACCTGACGGTCGACCGCGCGCTCGAGATCTTCGCCGCCGAGCGGCGGCTCGTCCGGCGGCTCACCACCCTCGCCGAGGTGGGGCTCGGCTACCTGCGGCTGGGACAGCCGACGTCGACCCTCTCCGGCGGCGAGGCGCAGCGCCTCAAGCTCGCCAGCTTCCTCGACCGGCCGAAGACCGAGGGGCGCCGGCTGTTCCTCTTCGACGAGCCGACCACCGGCCTCCACCTCGCCGACATCGACCTCCTCTACCACACGCTGCGGCGGCTGGTGCAGCGCGGCGACGGCGTGGTGGTCGTCGAGCACAGCCCGGACCTCGTCGCCCGCGCCGACTGGATCGTCGACCTCGGGCCCGGCGGCGGCGTCCACGGCGGCGAGCTCCTCTACTCGGGGCCGCTCGAGCCCTTCCTCGACCGCGTGGCGAGCCCCACGGCGGACGAGCTGCGGCGCCACCTGCGCTGGCCCGAGCCGGCGATGGCGGCGGCGCGATGAAGTCCTTTTCAGCTTTCGCTGTTTTGTGCGACAGGTTCTGATATGATCAAGTTCTCTCTCTCAGGGCCATGGGCAGGGTTGCGCCGCATCGGGTGCGTGGCGTGGAGGACGTGACGAGCGCGAGCGTCGGAGGTTGGTTCCTCGAGGTCGAAGGCCGCAGGATCGCCCTGCGCGGGGGCGAGATCACGATCGGCCGCAGCCGCGGCTGCGGCGTGGTGCTGCGCGATCCCAGCGTCAGCCGCAGCCACGCCCTGCTCTCGGCGCAGGCCGCCCAGGTCACCCTCCAGGACCTGGGCTCGAGCAACGGCACCTACGTCAACGGCAAGCGGCTCGAGCAGGAGACCCCGCTCGCCGAGGGCGATCGCGTGGTGATCGGGGAGACGGCGCTCTACCTGCGCCGCGGCCGGCCGGGCAACGATCCCACGCCGGTGACCTCCGAGGGCGTCGTCTTCTGCCCCGGCTGCGGCCGCCCGCTCGACTCCAAGGCGACGGTCTGCCCGGGCTGCGGCGCCGAGCTGGACGGCGCGCGCCTGCCGCGCCGCTCGGAGGCGCTGGGGCTGGGCGAGGTGCTGCCGGTGGGCGAGGTCCTCGGCTCCGCCTCCGCCTCCTGGGAGCAGACGACGTATCGCCAGGGCGCGGCGTCGAGGCTGCCCTCCCTGACGCCCTCGGGGCCGCTCGCGGCGCCGGCGTCCGGCGCCCCGGCCGACCCCGCCACGGAGGAGGCGCCGCCTGCCCTCTCCGAGCTGCCGATGTCGGTCCGCGAGGCCGAGCGGTCGCCGGTGCCGACGCCCCCTCGCCCGCTCACCCCGCTCGCCCCGCTCACCCCCGAGTCCGGCCTCCTGCAGCGCCTCGCCGAGCGCCTCGGGCTCAACCGGCGCTAGCTAGCTACCAAGGGAGTCCCCCCGGCTCTGCCGGGGAGGCAGTAGAAGTTTGACATTTCAGGGGTTGTCCAT
>DATBQN010000593.1:0-16508 GCA_036560825.1 Thermoanaerobaculia bacterium | reverse complement strand
AGGCGGTCGTCGCCCGGAGCGCCGGAACCCCGGGCGAGCTCCGCGGGCGCGAACCGGTGGCCGCGCCAGCGCACCGTGCTCTCGCGGGCGTCCCCCGCCGCGGCGACCGCGGCCTGGCAGGTCACGCAGCCGGCCAGGTGGCGTTCGAGCTTGCGGCCTGCGGCGCGCGGCAGGTCTCCCAGCACGTAGCGCTCGATCGTCGCGCCCTGGGCGTGCGGTCCGCCCGTCGATGTCTCAGCCACCCGCTCCGACCGTCCTCTCGAGCCAGATCCGGCTCCGCCGGCATTGTAAGACCGCGCGGAGTCAAACTCCCCGGCTGCTCGTAGGCGGGTGGGCGCCGCGGCTCAGTAGCGCCGGTCGATCGAGAAGAACGGCTCCTTGTAGATGCGCGCCGAGCGGCCCCAGAGCCACTGGTTGTAGCCCACCTCGACGAACCAGCGCTCGCGGTGCGCGAGCGGCAACAGCCAGGAGACGCCGCCCTTGAGCATCTCGGCGTCGTTGAAGTTGTTCGTGGCGCTCGAGCCGAAGCGATCGTCCGGCTGGGCCCGGCTGTCGTTGTGGCGGCTCCCCACGTAGACCCCGGCCACCTTGACCCAGGAGCCCAGGAAGGGCAGCGGGAAGCCGGCGTCGGCCGAGATCGGGATGGCGTCCGCCGGGGCGCCCTCGCGCCAGCTGTAGCCGGCCTGCACGTTCCACCAGCCGCGGCCGAGCATCGAGCGGCTGATCAGGTAGGAGAGCGTGTAGTCCTCCTTGAGCAGGCCGCGCCACTCCGGGGAGACGCCCTTGACCTTTCCGTTGGCGTCGAAGAGGTGGCGGTTGTAGGGGCCCTGGAGGTCGTAGAAGTACGGCGTGCGGTAGGTGAACGCGATCGCCATCGGCAGGTCGCCCGTGCGCAGGGCGTACTTCAGGCCCAGCCAGGCGTCGGAGAGCCCGGCGTTCTTCTCCTCGGCGCTGCGCACCCCCTCGTAGCCGTCGAGGTAGGTGAAGAGGTAGGTGAGCGACAGCCGCTTGAAGAGCCCCGCCTCCCCGGAGAGGTAGAGATAGCGGAAGTCGTGGTACGACCGCTGGCCGCCGGAGCGGTTGAAGTACGCGTTGCCCTGGACGTCGTAGGAGCGGTCGGCGGACTTGTCGCTGAAGCCCAGGGAGACGTCGCCATGACCGGGCTCCGGCACCCAGGCGCCGCCGGCCGTCGCGGCGCCGGGGAGCGACAGCAAGGCGACGACGCACGAGACCAACGCATAGGCCCGTCTCACGGGGCGAGATGGCAGAACGACGGATCGGGCGATCGCCGCGCCGCGGCGGCCGAGAGGCTTGAGGTCGGTTGCGGGTTGGGTGGTCATGAGCATGGGCATGGGACTCTCCTGTCGTTACTGGGACGGGGAGGCGGCTTTGATCAGGTCCGCCGCTTTCTCGGCGATCATCACCGTCGGGGCGTGGGTGTTGCCGCTGGTCACCGTGGGCATGACCGAGGCGTCCACCACGCGGAGGCGTTCGATGCCGTGGACGCGCAGCTGGGGATCGACCACGGCGAGGCGGTCGTAGCCCATCTTGCAAGTGCCGGCAGGGTGGAAGAGCCCGGCGGCGGCGAGGCGCACGAACTCGGCGAGCTGGCTCCCGGTGGTCACCTCCGGACCGGGCGCGATCTCCTCGCCGCGCCAGGCGTCGAGCGCGTCCGCCGCCGCGATCCGGCGGGCGATGCGCACCCCTTCGACGAGGGCCGCGAGATCGGACGGGCAGTCGAGATAGCCGGCGTGGATCGACGGCGGCGCCGCCGGATCGGCGGAGCGCAGGGTGACGCGGCCACGGCTCTGCGGCTTGATCAGGGTCGGGATCAGGCTGAAGCCGGCGGGTGGCGGCAGCGGCGATTCCGGGTAGGCGGGATCGAGCAGCGCCCAGTGCGCGAAGTGGATCTGCAGGTCGGGAGCGGCCGCCGAGAGGCCGGGCCGGCTGCGCAGGAAGAGGGCGCCTTCCGCCGCGCCGGCGGCCGGCGGCTCCGATTGCCGGCCCGCCGCGTAGCGGTAGCCGACGCCGACGATCGCGTGGTCTTGCAGGTTCCTGCCGACGCCCGGCAGGTTGCGGACGAGGGGGATTCCCAGCCTCGCGAGCTCGGCCGCGGGACCGATCCCGGAGAGCAGCAGGAGCTTGGGAGAATCGACGCTGCCGCAGCAGACGATGACCTCGCGGGCGGCCCGCTCCTGCCGGCGCACCGTCAGCGGCCCGAGCTGCAGGTCGTACTCCACGCCGTTCGCCCGCGCGCCCTCCACCAGGATCCGCCGGGCATGCGCCAGCGGCTGCACGACGAGGTTGGCGCGCTCGCGGACGGGATCGAGGAAGGCGGTCGCGGCGCTGACTCGCCGCCCGTCCGCGACGTTGACCTGGAGCAGGCCGGCGCCGTCCTGCTCCAGCTGGTTGAAGTCGGCGCAGCGCGGATAGCCGAGCGCCGCGGCCGCTTCGACGAAAGCGAGCGAGACCGGATTGGGCGGGTGCAGGTCGCGGACCGCCATCGGTCCGGCGGCGCCGTGGTAGTCGCTGGGCCCGTGCTCCTGCGCTTCCGAGCGCTTGAAGTAGGGCAGCACGTCGAGGTAGCTCCAGCCCTCGTTCCCCAGGTAGTTCCAATGGTCGAAATCGCGGCGGTTGCCGCGCATGTAGACCATGGAGCTGATCGAGGAGCTGCCTCCCAGGGTCCGGCCCCGCGGCCAGAAGACCTTTCGTCCCGGCACCGGAGCGACCCGCCCCGAGAGCAGCTGGGGCTCCGCTTCGGTGAAGTAGGGCCAGGCGACCTCGGTCGTCCACAGGCTCTGGAACTGGCCCGGGACATGGATGGCCGCGAGCTCGTCCGGCGGCCCGGCCTCGAGCAGCAGGACCCGTGCCGCGGGCTCCTCGCTCAAGCGGTTCGCCAGGACGCAGCCGGCCGAGCCGGCACCGATCACGATGTAGTCGTACATCCGTCGTCTCCTGGTTGAGGGCGTTCGAGCGGCAGGATGGCCGCCGGTGTGAGGGGAGGGGCGAAGGCAAGCTCGCGGGCGCTCATCGGCGGCTCCCGCGGGGCGCTGGAGGGTGGGTAGGCGGCGGTCGCTCGATCGCCGCAGCGCCAGGCAGGGTGGCGGAGCGGACCTCGCCGGCGAGCGCTGCGAAGGCGTCGACGTCGAACGACCAGGCGTGCTTGCCACCGCTCGCCGCACCCGCGGCACGGCGGCCGATCTCCCGGGGATCGAAGCGCAGGTCGCTCAAGTCGATGCCGGAGACGAACGCGGCGTTGTGCCGCATGGCCCGATCTCCGACCACCTCCGATCCGGCGTGAGCGACGATGGCGCGCGCCAGCTCCTCCAGGTTGAGGACCTGCTCGGCGAGGACCCGCGCGGCCTCGGCCGGCGTGACGCCGACGCGGTAGAGCGTGCGCTCGGCGAAGCCCAGGGCTCCCGCCGCGGCGAAGTCATAGAGGATCGGTCCCGCCGGTCGTCGAGGACGTTGCTTCTTCCAGCGCGCGTAATCCTGGAGATAGGTCTGCAGGCTATGGTTCATCGACCCCAGCCAGGAGAAGCGCGCCAGGCAGCCGGGGAGGAAGTGGACTTCGGTGAACAGGTTGTTGATGAAGGGGAAGACGTAGAAGGCGAAGTAGGCCGCCAGCTCCCAGGTATAGCGCAGCGAGAAGCACTCCTGGTCGCCGAGCGTCCCGTAGCCGATGACGAAGCTCGGCATGTACGCTTCGTGCACGGCGCGCATCAGGCGCTCGAACAACCCCACCTTGCGCGCCAGCACCACCGGGTCGGTGGTGAGCACGGCGTCGACGATCAGGGTGTTGTAGATGGCGATGAGGTCGCTGCCGAGGCTGTACAGCGGATCGGGAAAGCGGCCCGCCTCCCCGGAGAGCGCCCATCCCGCGCCGCTCAGGGTCTGCCCGCAGTCGTGAGACGCGTTGTGCAGCACGCCATGGTCGACGACCTGGCGCTGTTTGAGGTCGCGGGCGAAGAGCGGGAACTCGCGCACCGCCCAGTCGATCAGCTCGTCGGGGGTGGTGAGCTCCTCGGGAAGGGCCTGCGGGTCGTACACCGCTCCGACGCTGGTCATGCCGTTGAGCGGCAGGGTCCACAGCCAGAAGCCGTCGCCCATGAAGTGGTTGGTGGCGAGCCAGGGAGGGGTGTGCCCGAGCCGCGAGCGCTCGGGACGCACCCGCCGGGCCGCCGGCGTCAGGTCGCTCAGCGCTTCGAGGTCGACGATCCCTTCCAGCCAGGCGAAGGTGGCGTCGTGACGGACCGGGCCCGGTCGAGCGATCCCCAGCTGACGGGCCAGCAGGCGCGTCCGCCCGCTGGCGTCCACCACCCAGCGGGCATGCCCGGCCAGCTCGCGCTCCCCTTCGCGGAAGCGGAGGAGGTGAGGTCCGGGGTCGCGCAGCTGCACGTCGATCCCGGAGACCCCGAGCCGCAGCTCGAGCCCCGGCTCGCGTCGGACCTGTCGCAGCAGCTCGGCCTCGAACCAGTTGCGATCGAGCTGGTAGGTGGGGAGGTTCGAGAGCTGGCGCAGGAACGATTGGCTGTAGCCCTCGAAGCTGCCGGCGTCGCCGCCCGAGGCCTTCCAATAGAAGCGGAGGTTGTACTTGAGGAAGTGCTCGCTGAGCAGGTGCTCTTCGAGCCCGAGCACGCGGGCGAAGTAATCGGCGGCGAGCTGGCCGGTCGATTCCTCCACCTTTTGACGGCGGGTGGGCAGCTCGCCGGCACGCTCCAGCAGCAGGAGCCGCTCCACGCCGGCGAGCTGCAGCTGTCTCGCCAGCGACAGCCCCGCCAGTCCGCCACCGAGGATCGCCACGTCGACTTCCCAATCGATGTCCTGCATGGGCTCAGATCTCCTTGCCGTCTCGGTCCCCGGAGGCGCTGGAGGGCCGCGAGGCGAGCACGCAACCGCTCTCCTCGCAGTCGTGGTTCCGCGCCTCCGCGAAGCCGCGCTCGATCAGCTCTTCGAGTTTGCGACGGCGGAAGTCGAGCACTCCGAGCGGGCCCCCCAATTCGCCCAACGGGTGGTAGCGATGAATGGTGAGACGCGCGAAGGGCGCGGCGGTGTCCCCCCGCAGGGCGATCGCACCGGCGGCCCGTACGAGGTCCGCGGTCCCCGCCCCTCCCCGTCCTTCCAGGGCATCGAGCCCGGCATTGATCTCCGCGGCCCGCTCGATGTCGCGGTTGAAGACCGCGGCCAGCGCGATGATGAAGCCGCGTTGGAGGGTGGCCAGGGTGGTCTGCAGGTCGGCGAGCGGGATGTTGCTCACGTCGGGATCGAGGTACACCGCGTGCATGGTGGTGGCGCCGCAGGCGATCGCCGGCACCAGGGGGGTGTTCATCAGCAAGCCGCCGTCGACGTAGGTGTCCGCCCCCACGGTCACCGGCGGAAAGAGCCCGGGGATGGCGCTCGACGCGGCGATGATGCGCGGTCCCAGCTCGTACCCCAGATGTTGGTTGGTGAAGATGCGGAGCTCGCCGGTCTCCCAGTTGGTGGCGGCGATGCGCAGCGCCCGCGGGCTGAGGCGCAGGCGCTCGAACGGCACGATGCGGCGCAGGAGCTCGAGGAACGGCGCGGTCGAGACCAGCGCGGTGAGGTCGATGAGCTCGATGGCGCGCCGCTCGAGCGGCCCCGAGGAGCGCGCGAACGCGGCAGCCCGCGACGCCAGGTCGCGGGCAAAGAAGGACCCGTCCTCGGCCAGCTCGGAGAGCAGCCGCAGCGGCTTCTGCCGCGTCCAGAAAGCCGGGTCGAAGAGGCGCCCGGGCTCGGCTCGCCAGCGGAAGACCCCGTTGCCGCCGCCGGGCCGCTCGGCGATCTCGTCCAGCCAGGCGTGCTCCAGCGCGAGGACGCTGGGCAGCAGATCCGCTCCCGCCTCGGCGGCGAGCATGGCGGCGTTGAAGGCGCCGGCGGAGGTGCCGAAGAAGAACGCTGCTTCGAGCGGCCGATACCCGGTGGCCGGCGAGCGGCCGCCGGCGAGCGCCTTCAGCACGCCGACCTCGTACGCGGCGAAAGCGCCGCCGCCGGCGAGGATGAGAGCCTGGGCGCCGCTCATGGCGCTTCCTCGCCGCGCACCACCCAGTCCGGCAGCGCCGCGGTGTCGCGCCAGTCGGCGACGCGGCGCCAGGTCATCAGGCAGCCGGTGAGCAATGTGTAGTGCTGCCGGAAGTGCTGGACGAGCATGCTCTTCTCGAGCGCCTCTTTCGAGATGCAGAGATCGCGTCCGGCGAAGCCGCCGGTGCAGGCGTTGGCCAGCGCCACGATGCCGAGGAGGGGGTCGAAGCCGCTCATCCGGCGTCCGAGCGCGCGCTCGAAGGGCGCCACCAGGGGCGCGCTCAAGCCGAGCGACAGCGATTCGAAGAGGCGCATACCCTGACCGAGGGCGCGGGTGGAGAGGTTGAGGATCCGCTGCGGGCGGTTGACGACGAAGGTGAACCGGGTGCGGATCTCGCCGTCTTCCCGCGCGGTGAACTCGATGTGCTGGAAACCGAGGTCGAAGCGGCCCGGGCCGTAGGCCAGGAGCCCTTCCTCCAGCGGGTCGTGCAGCAGCAGGTAGCCCAGGGAGTAGCGGCCCAGGACACCCGGCGCGGGCGCCTCTTCGCAGCGGATGAGCTCGGGGCTGAGCACCACCAGGCTCTCCTCCTGGAGCGGCACCGCCAGGTAGGGGGAGCTCTCGCCCGCCGGCTTCCAGGCGAGCTCGAAGTCGAAGATGCGGACGCTGAGGACGATCCATTCATAGGTCGAGCCGACCTCCCGCAGATCGCCGATCGCGGAGCGCTGCTCGGGCGGGAACTTGCCGACTCGCCCCGATCCGCGCAGCTTGTAGTAGCGCTGCGAGTAACCGAAGCCGCGCTTCCCGTCGTCGCTCGGCGGACACCAGCTGAGGCCGAGGGGAAAGCTCTCGGGCGGCGGAGCGGCGGCCGGCATCGACGCCACCGGGGCCCGCCAGTCGCTGACGCGGAGGAAGTAGCGCAGCACGAACTCGCGCAGCTGGGCGCAGAGCTCCCCGGATTCCGCCCCTTTCGAGCGGTCGAACGCGAGGTCCTGGACGACGCCCATGACCGGCACGGCGCAGCCGGCGAGCGGCAGGTCGTCGAAGAAACCGAAGCTGCTGTCGGCGCGGTTGAAGCCGCGCACCAGCTCGAAGCGCCGGCCACGGGAAGCGCCGCCGCGCCGCCACCAGTCGAGGGCGTGCAGGCCGTCCCGTCGCGCCGCCTCGACGCGGCCGAGCAGCTCGCGGTCGCGCGGGGTGAGGGCGGCGCTTCCCGCACGATCGACGTGCAGGGGCTCCGGCCGGGCCGCCGCCGCCCTCCGCGGCCGCATCACGCGCCCCCCGCCGAGGCGTCGCGCAGCCGGCCTTCCGGATCGGCGAGCCGCAGCACGTAGAGATTCGACAGCGTGCGCGGGAAGACGCTGACCGCCGAGTTCATCGACATCATCCCGCTGGCCCCCGCGAACAGCCCGCAGCCGCCGAGGATCGGGCCGAAGCCGCCGAAGCGGAAGATCGGCGCCGGCGCCCCGGCGAGCGGAGTCTTGAAGGCACGCCCCTCGACCATGTCGGAGCGCAGCGAGCCGAGCTCCGCGCCGCCTTCGTCGAAGAAGGTGAACACCCCGTCGGTGGTGCGGATCGGCGAGACTTCGAGCGCGGTGAGAGGGTCGAAATGAAGGGTCGCGTCCACCCGGCCGACGACGGGTCCGGGGACGAGCGAGCCGCAGAGGCCGGTCGCGGCGTCCAGAGAGGAATCGAGCGACACGCGGCGCAACAGCTCGTGCACCTGGGAGCCGAGGACGCTGCCGTCGGGGGCGCGGCGCAGCACCACCGGCTGCCGCGGATCGACCTCGCCGAGGAACGCCAGGAAGACGGACTCGGCGGCGGCGGTGGCCGGCGGCCCGCCGACGGGCGCTGCCGGTGCGGCGAGGACGCCCCGCGGATCGATGAAGCGCAGCATCAGGTTGAGCGCCAGGCCGTCCGGCGGCTCGATCGTGCCGTTGACGCAGATGGTGCCGCAGAGGCCGGCGAGCTTGCCCTGCCCGGAGAGCACGTCGATGACGGCGCCGATGTCGAGCCGGGGCCGCCCGCCGCTCTCCGCCGGGAAGGTGCGGCCGGTGCCGAAGGCGGTGAGCGAGCTCGCCGCCGCGTCGGCGAATTGGAGGTGCCCGTCGAGCATGCAGAAGCGCTGCGAGCGAAACGGGTTGAGCAGGGTCGGCGGCGGCACCCTGCCGGGCGCCGCCTCGAAATCGTCGGGCATCGGAGTCCAGCGGATCTCGACGCTCGCCATCGGCTCGCCGATCCGGTTGCGCGCGGTGAGGCCGGCGCCCGCCGATTCGACGTCGATCGAGAAGCGGTGCAGGGTCTCGTGCACGCGCACCGCGATGGTGGTGATGTCGAGGCCGGGGAGCAGACGCACCGGGACGTTCGGCGAGCTCGCGTCCGGCACCGAGAAGATCGACAGGTAGGCGGCCTGCTCGAGCAGGCGCTGGACCTCCTCGCGGCGGTAGCTTTCGGGATCGACTCCCGGCGGGAAGCCGGGGATCGACGGAGCGTCCACGCTGCTCGGTTCGCTCATCTCATGCCTCCTCGGTCGCCGCGGCGGGAAGGGGGTGCCCCTTCCCGCCGCGGTGTTGGGTGATCGCCGCTATCGCGGCGGAGCGTCCTCGATCTCGCTGCCGCGGATGACGCGGAAGGTCTCGATCGTCTTGCCGGGGAACTCCGTGGCGGGACCGAAGGGCGAGCCCGGGTCGAGATAGGTCCCGCCGAGGGCGGTCTTGATGCCCAGCGTGCCGGCGAACCGGCCGGTGCCGCCGGTGATGCTCGCGGCGACCGAGACGAAGAACATCTGCGAGCCGTCTTTGAAACGGGCGAGATGGACCACCGCGGGTCCGACGGCGATGATCGAGCTGCCGTCGCCGAAGGTCCAGACCGCCTTGGTGTCCGCGCGCACCTCGATGGTGTCGACCGGACCCGCGGCGTCCAGGGGCGGCTGAGGTTGGCGGAACCAGGCGAGCAGCGCGCTGGGGTCGGCGACGCGCGATTGGAAGACCCCTTCGTGATGGCCGTCCTCCTCGCCGTTTTCTTTGAACATCTTCGACGTCAGGATGATGAACTTCCCATCCGGGGTGAACCGTCCCGTCCCCACGGTGTAACGGACGATCACCTCTTCATGCGGACCGCTGACCGCGAAACGCGACACGCCGCCGGCCGCCGGGGCTCCGGCGTCTCGACCGTGCTGGTCCAGGTCGCTGCTCGACTTCTCTGGCTTTGGCATGGCACTTCCTCCTTCTCGTGACGAGCCGCCTCTCGTGGCGGCGGCGCTTCGTTCTCGCTCGCCGTCGGCCGCTACCGCGCCGGCAGCTCTCCGATCCATGCCGCCAGCGCGCGGGCGAGGCCGACCGGATCGCTCTCCTGGGGAAAGTGGGCGCCCGGCCCGAGGTCGACGGTGACCAGCGCGGGGAGGTGGGCCTGGCTCCAGGCCACGAGCTCGGCACCGAGGACGGCTCCGGGGTCGGTGTGGAGCAGCAGCTTGGGGATCGGCGTCGCCTGGAGCCAGGCGCTATAGGCGGCCACCGCGCGCGCGACGTCCGCGGGCTCGCCGCCGATGGGCAGCTGGTTGGCCCAGCGCCAGATCACCTTACGGCTCGCCGGCTCGCGGAACGGCTCGCGATAGAAGTCCATCTCGCGAGCGGTGAGCGGCCGGCCGGCGACGCCCGGCAGCAGCTGCTCGATGAAGACGTTCTGGTCGATCAGCGCCCGCCATCCGGGGCCGCCCTCGCCGCCGGTGCGGAAGGCGCGAAAGGTCTCCCGCAGCTGCGGCGGCGCGCTGCGCGCCGGGAACTCCTCCCAGCTGGGGTAGGGTGCGAGCAGGGCTTCGAGGAAGGCGATGCCGCGCACGTTCTCCGCGTGGCGCATCGCATAGTGGAAGCCGAGGGCGGAGCCCCAGTCGTGCAGCACCAGGACGACGTTCTCGAGCCCGAGGGCGGCGATCAGACCCTCCAGATAGCGGCTGTGGTCGAAGAACCCGTAGTCGATGTCCGGCTTGTCCGAGCGGCCCATGCCGATGAGGTCGGGGGCGACACAGCGGCCCAGCCCGGAGAGCTCCGGGACGACGTTGCGCCAGACGTACGACCAGCTGGGATTGCCGTGGACGAAGAGGATCGGCGAGCCGGTGCCCTCGTCGATGAGGTGCATCCGCGAGCCCAGCACGTCGACCGTCTTGGCGGGGTACGGGTACTCGGCCGAAGGGCCGCCGGCCGGGGCGGCCGGGGGCTCGGTCCTGCCTGCTGGGTTCGCCATCGCTTCTGCCTCCCGGCCGTCTCGGCCGTTCGTGGGTCCCCGGCGGCTATGCCGCCGAGCCGCGGTGTGTGGCGGGCGCGGTTTCGAGGTCCGAAGGTTGCGCCGCGGTCGTCAGCTGCCGGGCCAGCCGTCGCGGCCAGGATCCGGCGTGGAGCAGGGTGCCGATGCGGCCGAGCAATGCCTCGAGCCGCAGCTCGTCGAGCGCCTCGCGCAGCACGTCCCGCCCCGGCGACAGCCGGCGGGCGGCGAGGGCGACGGCGAACAGGCCGCGAAAGAACGCCAGCAGCGGCGGGCGCGCCACATAGCCGAGCGCGGTGGCGAGCCGCCAGTGGAGGAACAGCGATTCGGCGAGGCTCTCCTCGCCGCCGTCCTCCCACCCGCCATCGCGCAGCGGCACGGCCTGGCGGACCCGGCGCAGCCAGGCTCGCTCCTCGGCCGCCGGGGCCGTGCCGTCCATCTCGGAAAGCAGCCAGCGGAGCTGCCCGTCCGCGCCGTCTCCCGCCGCGGCATCGCAGTACGCCCACAGGTGTCGGGAGGTGATATGGCCGAGCTGGCAGGCCGGGCCCGGGGCGAGGACGATCCAACCCTGGCCGTCCGTCACCGCCTCCAGCGGGGCCGGCTCCAGCGCCCAACCGGCACGGAGCGCCAGCCGGAGCCAGGCCAGGCAGAGCCGCCGCGCGGCGGCCCGCGCCACGCGGTCGCCGGCGCCCGCATTTCCGCCGGCGGGCGCCGGGCGCAGCAGGTCCTGGAGCGGCCTTCCCGCCGGCCGCCGAAAGAGCAGCAGCTCGGGCGTGGCGCGCTCCACGCGCACCATCCGCGCCGTCGCCGGCAGGGCTCGTTCCCGCCCGCCGCGGCCGCCCGCGTGAGAGGTGGACAGGGCGGCGAGCGCCCGCGCCTGCGCGGCGAGGTCGGAGCACAGCCGGAGGTGAGCCAGGAAGTCCTCGGGGGCCTGTGCGAGGGCCGGCGTCCGAGCCTTCCAGGCGGGGGCGGAGATCACCAGCGGCAGCAGCTCGCCGGCGGCCTCGAGGTGTCGAGCCAGGTCCGGGCGCGCCAGGCGGATCTCGACGTCGCCGCCGCCGCGCAGCCTTCCACGGTGGGTCTGAACCGCCAGGGTGCAGGCGCAGGGGACGGTGTCGAAGCGGTCGATGACCGCCTCCGGACGGTTGCCCAGACCGGCGGCGAGGAGCCGCTCGACCTCCGGCTCCTGAAGGCGCTCGGCGGGCTCGTCGAGGCGGAGCAGCTCGCGGCAGAACGGGATGGGAAAGAGGTCCGGGCGCGCGGACAGGTAGCGCCCGAATGCCGCGAAGAGCGGACCCAGGTCGGCGAGGGCCAGGCGCAGCTCGGCGGCGGTGGAGAGGCCGGCGAGGCGGCGGCGCACGCGCCGCCGCTCCGCGGGATGGACGGACGGCCGCCGCCGGAGCCAGCTCACGCCCAGCTCTCCCCGTCTGGGATGGGGCCCCAGCCGGCCGGCGCCGGGGCCGGCTCGTCCTGGCTGGCGGCGGTCCGCACGGCGCTGATGCCCGCCTGGAGCATGTCGCTCGCCGTGCGCTCCAGGTCGGTGGCCAGCGGCAGATCGGGTCTCGCCAGGTCGAAGGCGAGGTCGACGACGCTGCGCTGCACCCCGGAGACCAGCCCGCAGGCCGAGCGCCAGGGCTCGGCGAGCTCGCCCTCCGCCGCTCTGGCGACCGCGTCCAGCGCGGCGGTCACCGATTCCGCTCCACCCCGCTCGCCGCGCTCCAGGAGCAGGCGCGCGGCCTGCCCCATGCCGAAGAGAGTCAGCGTCCAGGGAAGGCTGAGGATCGACTTGGTGAGATCTCGCATGGCTCGTTCACCTCCGCGGTTGCGCGGCTCCGGGGCCGGCGGTGGGACGGCTCACCGCGGCCTCCGAGCCGCCGGGCGATCGGGTTGCCGAATCCAGGGCGCCGTCCCTTCCGCCAACCCGACGGCGGCGGCGAGCGCGCCGAGCAGGCGCTCGAACGAGAGCAGCGCGCGCCACTCCTGCTGCGCGAGGAAACGGTCGCAGGCCGCGGCCAGGTAGAGCCCCACCTCGAAGCCGGGAGCGAAGCGGTGGACGAGGCCGTCGATGGCGATGGCCGAGCGGATGTACTTGACGACGTCGCGCTCGGGCAGGATGCCGGTGCGCCGCGACAGGCCGAGCATCTCGAGCATGACGAGGGTGAAGCTCTTCTGCACCCGCGTCCGCCCGTCCACCGCCGCGTACCAGGTGGTCGACAGCCGTTCCAGGCCGCGGCAGAAGGCGTCGGGGTCGGCTCCCGGCTTCAGCGTCGAGATGGCGAAGAACGCCACCGACATCCCGGCGAGATCGCCGCGGGTGTAGCTGAGGGTCAGCAGCACCAGGTGGCGGCGCGAGTATCGACTGAGGGCGCCGGTGATGCCGAAGTCGAGGTAGCCGACCCGGTTGCCGGGCAGGATCATGAGGTTCGCCGGATGGAGGTCGGCGTGAAAGAGACCGTGCCGGAAGGCGTCGCCGAGGAAGTTGTCGATCAGGTGGCGGGCGAAGCCGTGCGGTTCGAAGCCGCGGGCCGCCAGCTCTGCCGGCATCCGGCGGTCGCCGGCTTCGAGCGCCCGCAGGTAGTCGAGGACCGTGACGCCGCGGAGGAGCTCGGTGACGAGGATGCGGCGCGCCAGGCATGCGGGGTCGACGGCGGGGACCACCTCCCATGGATTGCCGCGGGCGTTGCGCCGCAGCCGCTCCATGGCGCGGGCCTCCTGCCGGTAGTCGAGCTCGTCGAAGGTCCAGGCGATGAACTCGCTCAGCGGCTCGACGAGCCAGTAGAGGCGCGCCAGCCGCAGGCCCCGGATCAGCGCCAGGGCGGTCGCCATCAGCCGGACGTCGCCGCCGAACTCGGCGCCGGCGCTGGGGCGCTGCACCTTGACCGCCAGCAGGCGCTCGCCCACGCGGGCGACGTGGACCTGGCCGATCGAGGCGGTGGCGAGAGGCCGGGGAGCGAAGGCGTCGAAGAGCTCCGCGGGCCGGCGGCCGAGCTCCTCGACGAAGATCCGCTCGACCTCGCGGAGGTCGAAAGGCGCCACGCGATCGAGGAGCGGCAGCAGGGCGTCACAGGCGGCGAGCGAGAGGACGTCGGGTTGCAGCGCCAGCATCTGGCCCAGCTTGATGAACGTCCCGCCGAGATCCTCCAGCAGCCGCCGCAGGCGCTCCTCGCGCTTCCCGGCCGGCCGGGGAAGCCGGGCGGCCAGGCGCGGCCAGGGCGCCAGCAGGTCGGCCAGCGCCGCGGCCGCCAGGTGACGGCCGAGCACCCGGCCGAGACGGGCGATCCGGCGCAGCCGCGGCAGGGCGGTCATCGCGCCTCCTGCGGCGATGCGGCGCCGGCGGCCGCCGTCTCGAAGACCGAGCCGAAAAAGATCGATCGGCGGCGCGCCAGCATCTCGCCGATCGCCGCTTCCATCCGCCGACGCACTTCCCGGCTCAGGGCGCGCACCACCGCGGGGTCGGCCGCCGCCGCCGGCGCGTGGAGACGCTGCACTTCGAGCGGCGGCAGGAAGCGGGTATGCCACTTCGAGGGCAGCGGCAAGGGCAGCAGGGGGAACGTCGGGGTGAGTGGCAGGAACGGCCATTCGGAAACGCGCTGCCACCAGCGCCATTCGACCTTGCCCAGGATGGGGAAGATCTCGGCGCTGCCGACGGTGACGAAGGGGACGATGGGAACGCCGTTGCGCAGCGCCATCTTCACGTACTCGTCGCGCCCGAACCGTCTCAGCCGGTAGGCATGGCGGTAGAGGGTGAAGGCTCCCTGGATGCCTTCGGGGAACATGCCGAGCAGCTCGCCGGCGCCGAGCACGCGGTCGGCGTTCTCGCGGCAGGCGGGGATGCCGCCCAGGCGGCTGATGAAGGTGGCCAGGAAGGGAGGCTTGAGCAGGCTGGGATGGACCAGGAAGCGCGGCAGGCGGCCGCGCTCGCGCGCCAGCGTGTGGAGCGCCATGACCCCGTCGAAGGGCATGAACCCGCGGTGGACTCCGGCGAGCACCGCGCCCCCTTCGCCGGGCACGTGCTCCAGGCCGCGCACCTCCACGCGCCAGTAGTAGCGGTGAAGAAAATGGAAGAGCGTGCGGCCGAGCGCCGCGATGTAGCCGGTGTCCATCCCGAAGTCGTCGTAGCGGTCGCGCGCCGCAGGAGCCACGGCGAGGCCGCGAGCCTCGACCAGGCTGCGGATCGCGCCGGCACTCGAGCGCCGGGGCACGAAGCCGAGCTCGCGCTCGAGCCGCGCGCCGGAGACGGTGGCCGCGTAGCGGACGTAGGCGAGCTGAGCGGAGGGGAAGGAGAGCCCCAGCGGAGCGGTGATCCGCCGCGCCGCGCGTTGGACCGTATAAGCGATCGGGAGCCGCCGCACGCCGGCGAGGCGAAGAGCGGCGGAGAGCGGGATGACGCCCGCCGGAGCCACGTGGAAGACGCCGCTCGCGGGCCGCTCCACCAGCGAGCGCAGCGCCGCGGCGAGATCGGCGGGCGCGAGCAGCTGCAGGCAGGGATCGTGCCCGGCGAGAGTCGGCGCCAGCGAACCGCGCAGCAGGCGTGAGGAGTAGTCGATCCCGTCGTTGGAAACGACCGCCGCCGGCCGCAGCACGGAGAGCTCCATGCCCGCCGCCGCGCAGCGCTTCGCACAGCGGCTCTCGAGCTCCTGCCAGGAGAGAGCGATGGGGTTCGACAGCGCCTTGCAGCGGTCCTCCGGCAGGAGACCGGGATGGGTGTGAAGAGGCTGGCAGAAGGCGGCGCTGGAGAGCAGGATCAGCCTCACCGCACCGATCCGCACGCAGACCTCGAGCACGGCCGCCGCCTGGTCGAGATCCGGACGGCTGTCGCGCGCGCTGCGGTACCCCGGCCGGTAGACGACGAGGTCGAGGCGCGGAGCCTCCCGCGCGGTCGCGGCGAGCCCGGCCGCGGACGAGACGACGCCGGCGAGCAGCACCCTCCGGCTGGCGGCGAGCTCGCGCTCGAGAGCCGCGGTCACCGCGTCCGGCGCGGCGTAGAGGACGAGCCTTGCGAGCGGCAGCTCCAGCGCTCCGTCGGCGCTCCGAGACGATCGCCGGATGACCCCTTCGCCCGGCGTTTCGAAGCGCAGCACCGGCGCGCCCTTCGCCACGATTGCTCGCCTCACCGGCCTCGTCCCGCCTCAGCCGCCGCCGTCTCGCGCAAGTGGTGCGACACCAGAGCCACCATCTGCGGCAGGCTCGCCACGTCCCGATAGCGTTCATCGGGCAGCTGCATGTGGAACGCCAGCTCCACCTCGACGGCGATCTCCAGGAGCGACAGCGAGTCGAGATCGAGATCGTCTCGCAGCAGCGCCTCGTCGCCGATCCGCTGCTGGTCGAGGCCCGCCACGCTGGCGATGATGTCCTTGATCGTGCTCCTGATCGCCGCCTCGTTCATCGCCGTCTCCCCAGGGATGCTCTGTCGAGGAAAATGTATCCATTGCGGAGAAGGCGAACAATGAATCATCGGAGTCATAAATGATTCATTCCTTGGGGGCAATGGCCTGGACGTGAAGATGAAAAGCGGGCATGGCGGACCAGCTTCATCCACCATGCCCGGTCTGCTGCTCATCGACACGTCGCAGGCGGCGCGAGGACCGCTGTTATACGGCTCCATGGACAGGCCCCTGCCGTACCAGGCACGTCCTGATCGGAGGTCCATGGAGGCGTCACGGTGGGCCGTAGCGACGACGCCGGCGCACTCGCCCGTTACGCCTTCGAGGCCTTCGAAGGCATCACCGCCTGCGCGGTCAGCGGCACGCCGCCCTTGCCCCAGTCGCCGCTCTTGACCTCGTTGAGCAGCACCAGCGTGGTCTCGCGGGCCTGCTCACCCTCGAACTGCACGATAGCGTCGGTAAGGGTAGTGATCATCTGCGCCTTCTTTTCCGCGGTGAACGCACCTTCGATCAACTCGACTTTCATGATGGACATCGGTAACTCCTTTCCAGTGGTAACGGCTGGGGCCCGATGCCCCGGCCTGATCTGCTGCCTGACGAGTGCCAGGCCGGCAGATGTTCGCTCTCACAGCTGCCCTTGGCGAGGGGCCTTGGCCCTCCATGACGTCATCATCAGGGCGTCGCCGAAGCTCGGCAATAGATCAATGATCCAATAGTTGACTAGATCGAAGGCGTCCAATCAAGGGACACCGAAACGTTTCACTCTAGTTCTTGCCGGATGGTGATAGTGGCCACATACTCGGCAGCGGCACACCAAAACCAAGAGTGCG
>DATBQN010000592.1:0-1537 GCA_036560825.1 Thermoanaerobaculia bacterium | reverse complement strand
ACCAAGCGCGCCGGCGAGCTCCTCTGCTTCAACTACCACCACCTCTACGGGATGCGCACCGCCTGCCTGCGCTTCTTCACCGTCTACGGCCCGGCGCAGCGCCCGGAGATGGCGATCCACAAGTTCACCGACCTCCTCTTCCGCGGCCGCGCCGTGCCGCTCTTCGGCGACGGCGAGAGCCGCCGCGACTACACCTACGTCGACGACATCGTCGACGGGCTGGTGGCGACCCTCGAGCTGGCGCCGGGGTTCGAGATCATCAACCTGGGCGGCGCCGAGACCATCTCGCTCGCCGAGCTGGTCGACCTCCTCGCCGCCGAGCTTGCCGTCGAGCCGCGCATCGAATATCTTCCCGTGCAGCCGGGGGACGTCCCCATCACCTATGCCGATGTCTCCAAGGCCGCACGGCTCTTGGCCTACTCCCCCAGGGTCCCGATCCGCGAGGGTCTCAAGCGCTTCGTCGCCTGGTATCGCGAGCGCCACGCCTGACTCGCGGCCCTCGGCGGCCCGGAACCCGATGCGAACGAGAGAGCCGGCAACGCCATGAAAATCTGCGTCATCGGTAGCGGGTACGTGGGCCTGGTGACCGGGGCCTGCCTCGCCGACTTCGGCATCCACGTGACCGGCGTCGACAAGGACCGCGCGAAGGTCGAGGCCCTCCGCCGCGGCGAGGTGCCGATCTACGAGCCCGGTCTCGCCACCCTGGTGCAGAAGAACATGGACGAGGGGCGGCTCTCCTTCCAGACCGAGCTGGCGCCGGCGATCGAGGCCGCCAAGGTGATCTTCATCGCCGTCGGCACGCCGCCGCTCGCCGACGGCTCGGCCGACCTCACCTTCGTGCGCGAGGTCGCCGCCTCGATCGCCGAGCACCTGAACGGCTACAAGGTGATCGTCACCAAGTCGACGGTGCCGATCGGCACCGGCAAGATGATCGAGGACATCGTCCGCCGGGGCGCCCGCGGCAAGCATCGCTTCGCCGTGGTGTCGAACCCCGAGTTCCTCCGCGAGGGCTCGGCGATCGACGACTTCATGCACCCCGACCGGGTAGTGATCGGCAGCGGCGACCAGGAGGCGATCGACCTCCTGCTCGACGTCTACTCGCCGCTCGCCGCCGCCGACGTGCCGTTCGTCATCACCGACGTGGAGAGCGCCGAGCTCATCAAGTACGCCTCGAACGGCTTCCTGGCGGTCAAGATCTCGTTCATCAACGAGGTCGCCCATCTCTGCGAGGCGCTGGGGGCGAACGTCGAGGTGGTGGCGCGCGGCATGGGCCTCGACAACCGCATCGGCCCCAAGTTCCTCCACGCCGGCCCCGGCTTCGGCGGCTCCTGCTTCCCCAAGGACACCCGCGCCGTCGCCCAGATCGCCCGCGAGCAGGGCCTGCGCTTCCGCATCGTCGAGGCGGTGCTGGAGGCGAACGAGGCGACCAAGGCGCGCATGCTCGGCAAGGTCGAGCGCGCCCTGGGCACCATGGCGGAGAAGAAGGTCGCCGTCCTCGGGCTCTCCTTCAAGCCCGACACCGACGACATCCGCGAGT
>DATBQN010000591.1:0-2523 GCA_036560825.1 Thermoanaerobaculia bacterium | reverse complement strand
TCCGACTCGATCCGCTCGGCGATCGCCCGGCGGCGGGCGGTCAGATCGGTGGCTTCGACCTCGATCCGGTGGTGTTCCTCGGTCATCGAGTCCACCAGCGCGCGTCCGGTCGAGAGCGCCGCTTCCGCCACGGAGAGTTCCCGTTCCGCGGTCGCCGCGCTGGCCTCGATGTCGGCGGCGGCGGCCTCCAGCTCCATCACGCCGACCCGGCGCTCGGCTCGGAGCTCGATCCACTGGGCTCGTTGCCCTTCGACCCCCTCGGCGTCGGTCGCCAACTGGGCGAGCTCGACGGCGAGTGCGCCGGCCTGACCCTCCGCTTCGGTCCCCATCTGTTCGGCGCGGGCCAGGCGGTCGGTCGTCGCCTGGGAGCGGGCCGCGACCTGCGCCTCCAGCACCTGCCAGTGGACCCGCTCTTCGCGGGCGGCTTCCTGTTCCCCTTCGAGCGCGTTCAATCGCTCCCGGCCGGTGCTGAGCGACTCCTCCTGCTTGACCCGTCCGAGTTCCCCTTCGGTGAACGTCCCGTCGATCTCGGCGAGGCGGCGCTCCCCGCGCGCGAGCCGCTCACGGAGGCTCCCCGCCTGGCGCTCCGACTCGCCCAATTCGCGGGAGAGGTTACCGACCACGCGAGTGACATCCTCGCGCGCGGCGGCGGCGGTCCGCTCGGCGTCGCGGGCCTCTTCCGCCGCGGTGGTCGCATGCTCCAGGGCGGTGTCGAGTTCCGCGAGGTGACGCACCGTGGCGGCGAGCAAGTCATCGGCGGCACCCAGCTTTCGCTTGGCCTCGGTGACCTCGTTGCCGAGGCTTTCCAGGTCGGCGCGACGGCGCAGCGGGCCCGACGGAGTGGAGCCGGTGAGGAGGATGGCGCCGTTGGGGCGCTGCAGGACGCGACCCGCGGGGTCGAGGACCTCCGATCCCGCGACCAGCGCGTGCACCCATCCGACCGCCGGCTCCGCGACCTGCAGCCCATGTCCGATCGATCGACCGGTTGCGCCGGGGGGGGCAGGATGGATCGGGAGGACGACCACGGCGCCCGGCTGGGCTTCGGCGTGCCAGGCCTGGATGGCGCTGACGGCGGCGCGATCGCGCACCAGCACGGCGTGGACCCATTCGCCGAGGAGCCGCTCCGCCAGATCGGCGTCGCGCTGGGAGGTGCTGATGAAATCGCTCAAGGGACCGAGGATCGCATCGCCGAAGCGACTGCGTACGGCGAGGAGGGCGGCGGCTCCGGGGGCGAGCCCCACCCGGTCCCGTTCGAGCTCCTCCAGCGCCTGGCGCCGCGCGCTCACCTGCGCCAAGGATTCCTCCGCCTGGCGCCGGGTCGAACGCTCGAGCGCCTCTCTCCGGCGCGCTTCCGAGACGTCGTGCCGGGCCTGCTCCGCCGCTTGGGCGGCCTCACGCGCCGCCTGGGCCTGGCGTTCCGCATTCTCGGCCGCATCGCGCCGCCGGCTCTCGGCGACGGCGAGCTCGGCCGCGAGGCCGGCATGACGGGCCTGCGCCTGGGCCTCCTGCTCCCGCACGGCGACGAGGTCGCGATCGAGCGCGGCCCGTTCTCCTTCGAGGGAGCGGAGGGTCTGCACATGCCGCTGGAGGTCTTCTTCCAGTTGGCGGACGGCGGTGCGCTGTGCGGTCAGGCGGTCGCGGACCGCCTGCTCGGTGGCGCTCCGGCCCGTCAGCTCCCGCTGGATCCGGTCGTGCTCCGCGAGCGTGGCGGCGCGTTCGGCGGCGGCGGTTTCCCGTTCCCGGGCCGCCTGATGGATCCGCTCCTCCATGGTGGCGCGCTCATCGGTGGCGCGCCCCCGGCGCTGGGCCGCGTTGGCGAGGCGCTCCGCCGCGAGGGCGAGATCGCCGTCCAGTTTGCCGAGTTCGACCCGCACCGCGCCCAGGCGGCGGACGATCTCGGTGCGCTCCGCCTCGACCGCGGCGCGGGTCCGGGCGGTCTCCTCGCGGCGGTGCTCCGCCTGTACCAGCGCCTCGCGGGCGGCGGGGAGCGCGGTCGAGAGCTCCTGGCGCCGCGCCCCGAAGGTGCCGAGCTGGTCTTCGATTCGATCGAGGTGACGATGGGCGAGGGTCAGCTGGACGGCGAACTTCTCTTCCAGGAGCTTGGTGTGGCGTTCCGCCTTGCCGCGCTGGCGGGCGAGACTGCGGAGCTGGGTCTGCACCTCGGCGATGAGGTCTTCCACCCGCTGGAGGTCCACCGCAGTCTCGTCGAGGCGCCGTTCGGTGCTCTGCTTCCGATCGCGGTAGAGGCCGATGCCCGCCGCTTCCTCGAAGAGGGCCCGCCGCTCCTCGGCCCGGTCGGAGAGGAGGAGGTCGATCATCTTGGCCTCGATCACCACGCCGGCGTCGCTGCCGAGTCCGGTGCCGCGCAGGAGATCCTGGATGTCCCGCAGGCGGACGTTGGCCTTGTTGAGCAGGTAGTCGCTCTGGCCGGAGCGCGACAACCGCCGGGTGATCACGACCTCCTTGTACGCCACCGGCAGCACGCCGTCACTGTTGTCGAGGTAGAGCGAGACCTCGGCGAAG
>DATBQN010000590.1:0-2156 GCA_036560825.1 Thermoanaerobaculia bacterium | reverse complement strand
CTCGACGGCACCCCCGAGAAGCTGATCGATCCCAACGGTTTCTCGGCCGACGGCACCGTGGCGCTGACCTCCTACTCGGTCTCCGACGACGGCCGGCTGATCGCCTACGGCCTCTCCTCGGGAGGCTCGGACTGGGAGGAGTGGCGGGTGCGCGACGTGGCGACCGGCGGCGACCTCCCCGACCGGCTCTCCTGGGTCAAGTTCTCGAGCATCGGCTGGACGCACGACAGCCGCGGCTTCTTCTACAGCCGCTACGACGAGCCCAAGGCCGGCGAGCAGCTCGAGCAGGCGAACTACTTCCAGAAGCTCTACTACCACCGGCTGGGCGATGCGCAGAGCGCCGACCGCCTGGTCTACGAGCGCCCCGACCACAAGGAGTGGGGCTTCCAGGGGACGGTGACCGACGACGGCCGCTACCTCGTCATCAACGTCTGGCGCGGCACCGAGATCGAGAACGGCATCTTCTACCAGGACCTGGGCGACCCCGGCTCGCCGGTCGTCGAGCTGCTCCACGACTTCGACGCCTCGTACGACTTCGTGGGCAACGACGGCTCGCTCTTCTGGTTCGAGACCAAGCTCGGGGCGCCGCGCGGCCGCCTCATCGCCGTCGACGCGGCGAGCCCGGCGCGCGAGCGCTGGCGCGAGATCCTGCCGCAGACCGCAGAGACGCTCGAGTCCGCCTCCGTCCTCGCCGGCCGCTTCGTCGTCACCTACCTCAAGGACGCCCACTCGCGGGTGCGGATGTTCGATCTCGCCGGCCGGCCGCTCGGCGAGATCGAGCTGCCCGGCCTGGGGACGGTGACCGGTTTCGCCGGCCGCCCCGCCGACCGCGAGACCTTCTACCTCTTCACCAGCTACACCACCCCGAGCACCGTCTACCACTTCGACCTCGACCGCGGCCTGAGCCGCGTCTTCCGCCGCCCGCCGGTGACCTTCGACCCGGCGCGCTACGAGACGCGCCAGGTGTTCTTCACCAGCAAGGACGGCACCCGCGTGCCGATGTTCATCACCGCGAAAAAGGGGCTCGCGCTCGCCGGCCGCAACCCGACGCTCCTCTACGGCTACGGCGGCTTCGACGTCTCGCTCACCCCCACCTTCGCGGTCGGCAACCTGGTGTGGATGGAGATGGGCGGCGTCTACGCGGTCGCCAACCTGCGCGGCGGCGGCGAGTACGGCGAGGAGTGGCACCAGGCGGGGAGCAAGCTCAAGAAGCAGAACGTCTTCGACGACTTCCTGGCCGCCGCCGAGTGGCTGATCGCCAACCGCTACACCTCGCGCGAGCGGCTGGCGGTGAGCGGCCGCAGCAACGGCGGCCTGCTGGTCGGCGCCGCGCTCACCCAGCGCCCGGACCTCTTCGGCGCCGCCGTCGTCGGCGTCGGCGTCCTCGACATGCTGCGCTTCCACCGCTTCACCATCGGCTGGGGCTGGGTGTCGGACTACGGCTCGCCGGACAACCCCGAGGAGTGGCGGGCCCTCTACGCCTATTCGCCCTATCACAACCTCCGCGCGGGGACCGCCTACCCGGCGACCTTCATCACCACCGCCGACCACGACGACCGCGTGGTGCCGGCGCACAGCTTCAAGTTCGCCGCCGCCCTGCAGCGGGCCCAGGGCGGCCCGGAGCCGATCCTCATCCGCATCGAGACGCGCGCCGGCCACGGCATCGGCAAGCCCACCTCGAAGCAGATCGACGCCGCGGCCGACGAGCTGGGCTTCCTCGTCCGCGCCCTCGGCGTCGAGCTGCCGGAGGAGGGATGACCGTCGTCGGAATTGGCAGATCGCCTTCCAACCGGCTTGCGACGCGACGCTAGAGGCGTAGCCCGGATGGAGCGCAGTGGAATCCGGGGTGAGGCACCCGAGGCAGGCCCCGGATTCCGCTGCGCTCCATCCGGGCTACGGATTCGGGGTCGCGCTGCCCTCGGCGTCGCGGTCCTCTCGCTCCTCCTCGTCGCCCCGGCGCCCGCGGCGCCGCAGGGCGATCCTCGCGAGCGGGAGCTCATCCAGATCCGCGGCGAGATCGCGGGGCTGCAGGCGCGGCTCGAGCGCTCGCGCCGCGACGAGAGCGGCCTCGCCGGCGAGCTGCAGACGACCGGCGTCGAGCTCCGGCTCGCCGAGGAGCGCCTCGCCGAGGCCGTCGCGGCGCGCGACCTGGCGGC
>DATBQN010000589.1:0-3284 GCA_036560825.1 Thermoanaerobaculia bacterium | reverse complement strand
GCCGCATCATCCAGACCGGCCGGCGCTCGGTCGCCTCGCCGCGGCAGGTGCGCAGGAAGAGGTCGTTCATCGGCCGCAGGATAGCAAAGCCGGCTTCGGCTCCTTCCAGGCGGCCGTCCTCGGGACCCGGCGGAAGCCACTCCCGGGACCTTCTCCCGCCGGGATCGACGGCCCCGGCCTGCTACACTGTCTAGAGATGTTACGCCTCGTTGCCTATGCGCCCGACGGCGTTCGCCGCTTCCCCGTCCCGCGCGCCGAGCTGCTGATCGGGAGCTGCTCCGACTGCGAGATCTGTCTCCCCTATACCGGCGTCGCCCAGCGCCACGCCCGCCTGCGCTACGACGGCAACCTGCTCACCATCGAGGACCTCGGCAGCCGGCGCGGCATGCTGATCTCCGGGCGCAAGGTGCGCGAGGCCTCGCTCGAGGTGCTCGACGAGATCCGCCTCGGCGGCGTCACGCTGCTCGTCGAGGACATCGCGCCGGAGCCCGAGCGGCCGCCGGCTGCGCCGCCGGAGCCGCCGCCGCGCGAGTCGCGCATCACCCCGGAGCGCATGGTCGAGCACCTCTGCCGCTTCGGCGAGTGGGTGCTCGCCGACACCGAGAGCCGCACCAGCTCGGAGGCGCTCCTCGCCGACGTGCTCGCCGACTTCGGCGGCGGCCTGCTGCTGCTCCTCCTCGGCGGCGAGCTCGACGAGGCGGGCGTCAAGCTGCTGGTCGCCAGCGAGCCGGCCTGGCTGCCGGCCGGCGAGGAGATCTGCGATCAGATCCGCGCCCGCCAGAGCGCCGGGCTCGACCTCGCCGCGGCGGGCTGGTTCGAGGGCGAGCTCGCCGGCGGCCGGGCGTGGATCTGCCACCACTCTTTCAAGGCCGTCGAGCGCGACTATTTTCTCGCCATCGCGCTGCCGCGGTTCGTGCCCGCCGGCTGGTCGCCGGTCCCCGCCCTCCGCGCTCTCGGCAACCTGCTCATCCTCGGCCTCGTCCACCACGTCGGCTCCTTCGAGCCGATCCTTCCCGGCCACCAGGGCCAACAGGACCTGGTGCTCGAGTCCGGCGTCTCGGTGGGCGAGTCGCCGGCGATGAAGCGGGTGGTCGACGTGCTCCGCACGGCGGTCGACCCGGCGGTCCGCGTCCTCCTGCGCGGGGAAGGGGGAACCGGCAAGGAGCTGCTCGCGAGGTCGCTCCATCTGTCGGGGCCGCGGCGGAGCGGACCGTTCGTCGTCGCCAGCTGCACGGGGGCGAAGCCGATGCAGATCGAGGCCGATCTCTTCGGCGCCGAGGTGGCGGGAAAAGGCGGCCCGGTGCGGCGCGAGGGCAAGCTCCTCCTCGCCGACGGCGGCACCCTCTTCCTCGACGAGATCGACTGCATCGATTCGACCGGGCGGCCGAACCTCGATCTCGACCTGCAGGAGCGGCTGATCCGCTTCCTGCGCACCGGCGAGGTCGAGCCGGCGGGGAGCGCCATCGCGACCAAGGTCGACGTGCGGCTGATCGCGGGGAGCCGCGGCATGCTGGAGGGGCCGGTGTCGCGCGACCTCTTCCGCGTCGACCTCGCCCATCACCTGTCGCAGGTGACGATCGACGTGCCGCCGCTCCGCGAGCGGCGGGAGGATCTGCCGCTCCTCATCCAATCCTGCATCAACCGCTTCTGCCACGAGAACGGCAAGCGGATGCAGGGGATCACCGTCAAGGCGATGGCGGCGCTCCTCAACTACGACTACCCGGGAAACCTCGCCGAGCTCGAGAACATCGCCCGCCAGCTGGTCTATCTCTGTCCGCCCGGCCGCCCGGCCGACGTCAACCTGCTGCCCGAGCGGGTGCGGCAGGGGACGATCCAGTCCGTCTCCCGCGTCGACGCGAGCTCGGACCTCGAGCTCGACAAGCTGGTCGGCGCGACCGAGCAGGCGGCGATCCGCGAAGCCCTCCGCCGCACCCACAACAACAAGTCCCACGCCGCCCGCCTGCTCAACCTCTCGAGGAACGGCCTGGCGATCAAGATCGAGCGCTACGGCCTCAAGGTGTAGGCTGCGGAAAGTTTCTGCGCTCGCGCTGGAGCTCGGCGCGGGTGAAATGAATCCAATCCTGGCGGCACTCGTCGCAGGCGTCATCATGGCGCCCGCCGATCGGCGCCGCCCGCGGCGCGGGAGAGACCTCCACATGTCGAACGCCCCTCATCGCCCTGCCTTCCGCTGCCTCCTCGGGTCGACGCTGCTCGCCCTCGCGGCTTGCGCCGGCCAGCCGGCCCCCAGGACGGTGAGCCCGATCCCGGCGAGCCCGCCCGTCCAGGCGGCGGCGAGCCCGGCGCCAATCGTCCACCTCTTCTGCCAGCCGGGTAGCCGGAGCGTCGACTTCGCCGCCGTCGGGGTGCCGCAGGGCGAGCCGCCGATCGCGGTGGCGCTCTCGCCGAGCTATGTCTGGGTGCTCTTCCAGCCCGCCCGCCTGCTCCGCGTCGACCGTGCCGGCGGCTCGACGGTGCAGATGCTGGTGGGCGATACCGGCGAGAGATGGGACGCTCTCGACGTCGATCCGCTCGACGGCTCGGTCTGGATCGGCGAGGAGCACCCCTTCTCCCTCCATCACGTGAGCCCCGACCTCCACCGGACGACGGTCAAGGTCCGGCGCGTGCAGGGGGACGGCGCCTTCTCCCGCCTGCTCGCCGCCCGCGACGCGCTCTATGTCAGCGCCGCCGGCGCCGACCAGCAGGTCTGGCGCCTCGGGCGCGACGGCGGAGTCCTCGATCGGGCGTTCCCGTCGGCGCATCCCGAGGCGGCCGCGGAGCCACGCCGGCTCGAGGTCGGCGCCTCACGCCTCGTGCACGACGGCGAAGGCGGGGTGGTGTTCTGGGACGGAGCCATGCGCAGAGCCTTCGCTCGCAAGGAAACCGGCTGGGCGCCGAGCGCCGTCCACTGGTTCGACGGCGAGCGCGACCGGGCGACCGCGGTCAAGGGCGTCGGCGTGGGGACGAAGAGCGAGCTCTGGTACGTCGACGGTTGGGACTTCCGGAGCCTGATCTTCTGGAAAGGCCGGCCGGTCTTCCTCGGCACCTACGCCATGGGGTCGAAGGGGATGGCGAACCTCCTCGTGGTGCCGGCGGCCGACGGCGGCCCGGCGCACGAGCTGTTCGACCAGTGCGGTGACGCCCGGCTCGCCGACGCGGCGAGCGACGCGACGGGCTACGTGGGGCTCACCGGCAGGGGAGTCGTGATCGGCGACTTCGCGACCTCCCCCGATCTGCCCTGATCCGAGGCCCTGATCAGGGGATCAGCAGCACCTTCCCCGTCGTCC
>DATBQN010000588.1:0-7518 GCA_036560825.1 Thermoanaerobaculia bacterium | reverse complement strand
GCGTCGGGCGGCAGGACGACTTCTTCGCCCTCGGCGGCCGCTCGCTCCTCCTGCCGCGCGTCCGCCATCGCCTGGAGCAGGAGCTCGGCGTCCGGCTGTCCCTCGCGAGCCTCCTCGAGCGGACGACCGCCGCGGCCCTCGCCCTGGCCGTCGAGGAGCTCCTCCTGGACGAGCTCGAGCGCGAGCTCGAGCTGGCGGGGAAACGATAGGCACCGATGCGCGCAGGGCGTAGAGACGTCCCAGGTCCCGAACGACATCCTCGGTAGCGGGGCTCCGTGCCGCAGGCTCCGCCTTGATCCGGGCGTCGAAACGCGCCGCCTCGTCGCGCTGCGAGTCGGCAGCCGCCAGGCCCGCTACCGGCACGGCCACGGCAAGGACGACGATCAACCCAAGAGCTTTCGTTCGCATCCCACCTCACCCTCGAAGCGGGCGCCGAAAAGCGGCGCCCCGAAAGCCGCGGAGCCCAAAGGGATGCCGGCGCGGGTCGATCTCGCGCGCTCACTTCGATTGAGGATGTGGTTCTATCAGAGTGATTGTTGAGCCATCATTGCCCGCTGAAACTGCGGTTTGATAGGAGACGCCATGACGCCCACGGTGCTGAGGACAGCTGAGCTCGGCGCCACCGGTCTCAAGATCACCCGCGTCGGCTTCGGCGCCTGGGCGATTGGAGGCGGTGGCTACGAGGGGGGCTGGGGAACGCAGGATGACGAGGACTCGATCGCGGCGATCCGCCGCGCGCTGGCTCTTGGGGTGAACTGGATCGACACCGCGGCGCAGTATGGCTTCGGGCACTCGGAACGGGTCGTCGGGCGCGCCCTGGCCGGCCTCGAACCGCGCCCCTACGTCTTCACCAAGGGCGGGCAGCCCGAGGGACCGGGGAGGACCACGACACGGAGCCTCCGGCGCGACTCGCTGCTGCGCGAGGTGGAGGGCAGCCGCGAGCGCCTCGGCGTCGAGGCCATCGACCTCTACCAGATCCACTGGCCGGTCCCCGATGCGGAGATCGAGGAGGGCTGGTCGACGCTCGCCGAGCTGAAGGAGCGCGGGGTGGTGCGCCACATCGGCGTGTCGAACTTCAACGCCAGGCAGCTTCGGCGAGCGCAGGCCATCGCGCCGGTGGAGACTCTGCAGCCGCCGTACTCACTGATCGACCGTCGGATTGAAGTGGAGATCCTCCCCGTCGCCGAGCGGGAAGGGATCGGGATGATCGTGTACTCGCCGATGGCCTCCGGCCTGCTCTCCGGCGCGATGACGCGGGAGCGGATCGCGGCGCTGCCCGCGGACGACTGGCGCCGGCACAGCGAGCAGTTCCGCGAGCCCCAGCTCACCCAGAACCTCGAGCTGGTGGAGCGGCTGCGGCTGGTCGCCGCCCGCCACGACACCACGCCGGGGGCGGTCGCGGTGGCCTGGACCCTCCGCAACCCGGCCGTGAACGGGGCCATCGCCGGCTTCCGGCGCCCTGAACAGGTCGATCCGATCGTGGCGGCGGCGAACCTCGCGCTGGATAAGCACGAGATCGCCACGATCGTAGGGAGGAAGTGAGACCGCCTGGGGGTGACAGGCCGAGGCGGTTCGAGAAGCCACGGCCCGTCTTGGCGGGAGTACGGCGGCACAGGCGGGGTGGCGAGCCGATTGGTGTTTGGTGGGCTGTGGCGCCCACCACCAGGATTCGTCGCTCCGGCGGGAGCTTTCACCTCTCGCCGGGGCCGCTTGATGGGAAATGGGGCGGCGCGTGCCGCCCCGCCTTGTTCACGACTTCGAGAAGGAGATCACCTCTGCGGTTTTCTGGCTGTTGAGCGCTGCGGCGATCTCGCCCGAGATGCGGGCGGCGCCAGCCTGGCGCGGATCGTCGGCGAGGTGTGCGTACCGTGCCGGCGGCGAGGAGGATGTCCTCGTCGGGACGCGCTTCTCCATGGGTCGATCCTTTCCGAGTCCCTTTGCGTTGCTGAGGCTCAGGGATATAGGGAACTCGGTGGCCGGTCAACCCTAAGAGGGCATGATACGGCACGATCGCGCATGGGACGGATAAGCCACTAGAAGCAATGAAGTTATGGATTATTACGAGAGAGCATGAGGAGTTCTGAGAACGCATGAGATCGATTGGTTCCACTCCCCCTGGGAGGGGGTGGTTGGGGCAGGGGGAAGGAAAGGATGGGGGCCGGTGCGAGGTAGGCAGACCTCCGCGTTGCGGTGGCCGCCCCCATCCCGGCCTTCCCCTTCCCCAACCACCCCCTCCCAGGGGGAAGGAGCGCCTGCATCGGGCGTCTTCGCTGAATCGCGCCGTGCGCAAGCCGGACGGCCGCGTAGCCGTTTCCGCCTCCCTTGACCGCGCTTCGCCTTGGTATACTCCCCCGACGTTCAACAGCTCTGGACGCCGGCCGCCGGCGGGAGGGAGTCCGCGCATGACTTACGTGATTACCGACAAATGCCTGGGGGAGCGCTACGCGACCTGCGTTTCGGTCTGTCCGGTCGACTGCATCCACGCCGGCGACTACGAGGGGCAGGAGTTCATGATCATCCATCCGGAGGTCTGCATCGACTGCGGCCTCTGCCTGCCCGAGTGCCCGATCGGCGCCATCGTCGACAACGAGTCGGAGTCGCCGGACTGGGCGGTGATCAACGCCCAGCTCGCCCCCCAGTTCGAGGGCAACCCGAAGGTCGAAGAGCGGCCGCGCAACGACCCTCCGCGACGGCCCGGAAACGTGATCGTCAACCCCTGAGCGAGCCCCTCGAGCCTCTCCCCCGGAACGCCTTCGCCGGGGAGCCCGCCGCAGGGCTCCCCGCCGCCGACTCCCTCCCTGTCCGCGGGACCTCCGATACCGCCGCGACCACTCCGGCGCCGCGCCGATTCGACGTCGTCGTCCTCGGTGGCGCTTTCAGCGGCGGCGCGGCGGCGCTCCTCCTGCGCCGGGAGTGCCCGGAGCTCTCGGTCCTCGTCGTCGAGCGCGCCGTCGCCTTCGACTCCAAGGTGGGGGAGGCGACGACCGAGATGTCGGGGATGTTCCTCACCCGCCGGCTGGCCCTCTGGGAGCACCTCGAGCGCTTCCATCTCCCCAAGGAGGGCCTCCGCTACTGGTCGCAGAACGAGCGCGTCCACGGTCACGCCGACGCCAGCGAGACGGGCTCCGTGCGGCGCTCGGCCGTCCCCTCGTTCCAGCTCCGCCGCGACGTCCTCGACGAGCACCTTTTGGCGACAGCCGTGGCGGAGGGTGCGGAGCTGGCGCGGCCGGCGCGGGTGGTCGACGTCGAGCTCGGAGCGGGGCCGGGGTCGGGGTCAGCCGGGCTCGAGCCGACCGGATACCAGCAGCGAGTCCGCATCGCTCACGGCGCGCGCGGCGATCGGAATGAAACCGGCGAGGAGACGATCGCCTGCCGCTGGGTGCTCGACGCGACCGGGCGGGCCACCCTCCTCGGCCGCCGGCTGGGACTGATCGAGCGCAACCACGAGCATCCGACCGCCGCCCTCTGGGGGCGCTGGCAGGGGGTGCGCCACCTCGACGACGTCGCGGCGCGGAGCCCCTCCGACCTGGCGCGCAAGAACCTCGCCTCGCGCCGGCTGGCGACCAATCACTACATCGGCTTCGGCTACTGGGTGTGGGCGATCCCCCTGGGCAGCGGCGAGACCTCGGTCGGCATCGTCTGGGACACCCGGCTGGTCGAGCTCGATTTGACCGGGAGCGGCGCCGACCGCGAGGCGTCCTATCGCGCCTTCCTCGCCGGCATCCCGGCGCTCTCCGAGCTCCTCGACGGCGCCCGGCTGCGGCAGGACGACCTGCGCTGCTACACCCACCTCGCCTACTCGGCGAGCCGCTACATGGGGCCGGGCTGGGCCCTCCTCGGCGACGCGGCGTCGTTCCTCGATCCCTATTACTCGCCCGGCCTCGACCACGCCGCGTTCAGCGTCGAGGCGACGGTCGCGATCGTCAAGGCGGAGTCGCGGGGCGAGGACGTGGCGGCGCGGATCGAGGAGCACAACGCGGCCTTCGTGCGCTCGTACCGCCGGTTCTTCCGGGCCGTCTATGCCGACAAGTACTTCTACATGGGCGAGCACGACCTCGTCGCGGCCGCCATCCTCCTCGACACCGCGCACTACTACATCTTCGTCGTCATGCCCGCCTACCGGATCTTCGGCCGCTTCTTCTGGATGCCGGTGCTGGGGCCGAAGCCGGCCTTCTTCTCCTACCACCTGATGCGGATCTACAACCGGCGCTTCAAGTCGCTGGCGCTGCTGCGGCGCGCGGCGGGCGAGGGCGGCAAGGGGAACGACGGGCGGCGGATCAACGTCTACTTCGACCTCGACCTCGGCGCCTTCCGCATGCTCGCCCGCGGCCTCAAGCTCTGGGCCTTCGCCGAGCTCGGCGGCCTGCGCCTGGCGGTCAAGCGGGCGTTCGGCGCCCGTGCCCCGGAGGCGTCCGCTGCACCCGCGGTCGAGCACCTCAAGTAGGGACTCTCAAGCAGACGGAATCCCATCGGTAGGGGCGGAGCTTGCCTTGACTCCCGCCCGCAACCGTTGGAGGCCGTGGACCCGACTACGCGCTCGGGACCAGGGCGGAGGCAAGCTCCGCCCCTACCGCACGGTGTGGATGAATTCGTCGAGATCCGCTGTGCAGAATCGATGGGCTGCGACGAGCGGTGGCCTCAAAACAACCCGAGCTGCAGCCGCGCCGCCTCGGTCATCATGTTCTGGTTCCACTGCGGATCGAAGACCACCTCGACCTCGGCGGCGCGGACGCCGGCGATCGCCTCGACCTTCTGCTTGACGTCGCCGGCGATCACCGGGCCCATGCCGCAGCCGGGCGCGGTCAAGGTCATCTGGATGACCACCCGGCTGCCGCCCTCCGGCAGGTCGCTCACCTCGCAGGTGTAGACGAGGCCGAGGTCGACGATGTTGACCGGGATCTCGGGATCGAAGCAGGTGCGCAGCGCCGCCCACACCTTCTCCTCGATCGATCCCGCGGGGCCCGGCCGCTCGGCTGACCCGGCTTGCGGAGCGCCCGGCGGCGCGACGGGGCCCTTGCCGATGGCGTCGGCGCTCCCCTCGTCGATGCGCAGGAGCTGGCCGTACTCGGACATCACGGTGTAGCTCCCGCCGAGCGACTGGGTGATGCGCACGTGGGTGCCGGCGGGAAGGATCGTCGGCGTCCCCTGGGGGATCTCGACGGCGCGGCAGTCGCGGCTGACGAGGGCGTACTCCTGGGCCTGCATGGGTGGTGGGCTCCGGACTCCGGAAATCGACGACTCGGGCCGCCGAGCGGCGGCGCGGAATTCAGCTTAACACAGGCCCCGCCGGGCGGGCCTTGACCGGCCTGCTACCATGGGCTCATGAGGTACCTGGTCACCGCCCGCGTCCGCCCCGGGCGCGAGGCCGCGCTCCTGCGGGCGATCGAGGAGGGCACGCTCGGCCGGGGCTCCGTCGCGGGCGGCGAGTACGCCGGCGACATGGCCCGCGCGCGGCGGACCGGGGACGGCGCGGCGCGCTGGGTGGAGGTCTGCTTCTGCGACGTGCCGCTCGACGAGGAGCCCTGGGCCTGCTGCGACTGCGACTGCTCGGCGCGCCTCGAGGAGCGCATGGAATCCTGGGGGCGCCCGTTCCTGGAGGTGCTGCGCGCCGAGGTCGAGGGCGCGCCGGCGACCTCCGGATGACCTGCCGTCGTCTCTCCCTGGCGCTCGCCGCCAGCGCGCATCTCGCGGCGGTCCTCTGGCTCGCGGCGCCGGCGCGGGCCCTCGACCCGCCCGGCTGGAAGCGGATCGACATCCCGTCGACCGGCTCCTACTTCCTGCGCTACCTGCCGCAGAGCGTCACCCCGCTGGCGCCCGCCCCGGTGATCGTCTTCCTCCACGGCGCCGGCGGCACGCCGGAGCTCTACGAGGATCTGGTCCAGCAGTCGGCGGAGAACGCGCGCGCCGTGCTGGTCCTGCCCAAGTCGAGCTCCTCGGTCGGCTGGGGCCTGGGATCCGACGAGCAGACGGTCGCCGAGAGCCTCCGCCTCGCCAGGGCCGACCTCGCGCCGCTCGTGCTGGACGAATCGCGCACCTCGATCGCCGGCCACTCGGCGGGCGGCGCCTACGCCTACCTTCTCGCCTACACCGAGGTCTCGCGCTACAGCGCGGTGTTCACCCTCTCGGCGCGCTTCTACCCGGTCGCGAGCGTCGCCGACCCGAGCTACCGCGCGCCGATCCACATGTACTACGGGACCACCGATCCCAACTACACGGACGGCGACGAGGCCAGCCTCAAGGCGCAGTGGGACCGCCTGGGGGTCCCCTGGGAAGAGAATGTCGTGAACGGCTTCGGGCACAACGTCTGGCCGGTCGCCTCGATGATGGCCGGCTTCGGGTTCCTGGTGGGGAAGAGCTACCCGCTCCCGCCGTCCCTTTGCACACCGGGCCCGGCGACGCTCTGCCTGCTCGGCGGCCGCTACCGCGTCGAGGTGACCTGGCGCGACGGCCAGGGCGACGCCGGTGCCGGCATGGCCGCCGGCTGCCCGTCCGACGGCTCAGGGCTCTTCTGGTTCTTCTCGCCCGACAACTGGGAGCTGATGGTCAAGCTGATCGACGGCTGCGCCGTCAACCATCGCGTCTGGGTGTTCTCGGCGGCGACCACCGACGTGGGCTACACCCTGGCGGTGACCGACACCACGACGGGCCGGACGGTGCGCTACGAGAACCCCTTCGGCAAGACGGCCCCCGCCATCATCGACACCTCGGCGTTCACGTCCTGTCCGCCGTAGGTCTGCTCAGCGCCCTCACCTTTGGGAACGCGACGCGAACCTCGTGGGTTGGAATGCCTTATCCAGTGTCATCCTGAGCGCAGCGAAGGATCTGGGGGAAGGCGCTCCAGCTCACAGGCGTCCTTGCGCTTTTGAGCTTCAGCCACCAGATCCTTCGCTCCGCTCAGGATGACAGGGCGGAGGGTTCTCTCTAGCTCACTGACTATTGGATCTTCGCCAGCCGCCCGTCGAGGTCGAGCTCGGCGGCGGCGCCCTGCATCGCCGCGAGGACGTTCCCGACGTGGTCCCAGAGGTCGAGCCGGCCGCCGAAGCAGGCGCGGCTGAAGTCGGCGGTGACCGCTTCGACGTGCTCGCGGTCGACGCCGGCGGCGAAGGCGCGCTCCTTCCACCGCTTCTTGATCGACTTGACCTCCACCTCGCGCACGTCCTTGCTCGGGCGGACGAGGGCGGCCGCGATGATGAGCCCGGTCACCTCGTCGCAGGCGAGGAGGGCGAAGTCGAGCGGCCGCTCGCGCGGCACGCCGGTCGCCGCCTCGTTGTGGGAGAGAATGGCGCGGACGACGTCCTCGTCGACGCCGCGCGCGCGAAGGACCGGGGTGCCCTCGACGACGTGGGTCTCGAGTGTCGGGTGGATCTCCCAGTCCCAGTCGTGGAGGAGGCCCGCGAGCCCCCAGACCTCGGGGTCCTCGCCGAGCTTCGCGGCATAAAAGCGCACCGCCGCCTCCACCGCCAGCATGTGGCGGCGGAGCCCCGCCGCCTGCACGTTCTCGGCGACCAGGCGCCAGGC
>DATBQN010000587.1:0-5388 GCA_036560825.1 Thermoanaerobaculia bacterium | reverse complement strand
CCGGGCATGGCCTACGCGGCGCTCGCCCGCTGCCCGGTCTACGGCGGCAAGGTGGCGAGCTTCCAGGGCGACGCTGCCCGGTCGATCCCCGGCGTCCGCGACGTCGTCGCCATCCCGGGCCCCGCGGGCAAGGACGCCGGCGCCGGCCCGCCCGCGGCGGTCGCCACGGTCGCCGTCGCGGTGGTCGCCGACAACAGCTGGGCGGCGATCCAGGGCTGCCGGCGGCTCCAGGTGGCGTGGGACGAGGGGCCGGCCGCGGCGCTCGGCAGCGACGGCATCCGGGCGCTCCTCGCCGCCCGCGCCGCGACGGGCGGCGTGACCTGGCGGAGCGAGGGCGACGTCGCCCTCGCGGTCTCCTCGGCGGCGTCCGCGGGGAAGCGGATCGAGGCGGTCTACGAGATGCCGTTCCTCGCCCACGCGCCGATGGAGCCGGGCAACACCACGGCGAGGGTCGAGAACGGCCGTTGCGAGCTGTGGTCGCCCACCCAGGCGCCGGACCGCGTGCAGCGCGCCGTCGCCGAGGCGCTCGGCCTGGCGCGCGACGCGGTGACCGTCCATACGACCTTGCTCGGCGGCGGCTTCGGGCGGCGCCTGCAGGTCGACTACGCGGTCGAGGCGGCGAAGGCGGCGCGCGCCGCCGGCCGGCCGGTCAAGCTGGTCTGGTCGCGCGAGGACGACATGGGCCACGACTTCTACCGCCCGGCGAGCTATCACCGGCTCGCCGGCGCGGTCGACCGCGACGGCTGGCCGATCGCCCTCGAGCACGTCTTCGCCGCGCCGTCGCTCGCCGCGGTCCGGCACCCGAAGGAAGCGGAGGCGACCGGACGCGACCCGGTGGTCGAGAACCAGGCCGTCGTCCTCTATGCCATCCCCAACCTCAAGCTCTCCTACGCCATGGCCAACACCGCGGTGCCGATCGGGCCGCTGCGCTCGGTCTACGCGGCGCAGGCGGCCTTCCCCACCGAGTGCTTCCTCGACGAGCTCGCCGCGGCCGGCGGCAAGGATCCGCTCGCGGTGCGCCGGCGCCTGCTGGCGGCCGATCGCGAGATCGGGTCCGACGACGGCAAGCTCTCGACGGCGCGCCTGCGCGGCGCCCTGGAGCTCGCGGCGGCGAAGGCCGGCTGGGGGACGCCGCTGCCGCCCGGTCGCTTCCGCGGCATCGCCTGCTTCCCCTCCTTCGGCACCTACGTGGCGGAGGTCGCCGAGGTGAGCCTCGATCCCGCGGCGCAGGGCGGCTTCCGCGTCGAGCGGGTGGTCGTCGCCATCGACTGCGGCACCGTCGTCAACCCGGACGGCCTCGAGGCGCAGATGGAGGGCGCGGTCGCCTACGGCCTCTCGGCGGCGCGCCACTCGGCGATCACCATCCGGAAGGGCCGCGCCGAGCAGGGTAACTTCGACGGCTTCGAGGTGCTCCGCCTCCCCGACATGCCGCGCGTCGAGGTCCACGCCGTGCCGAGCGCCGCGCCGCCGAGCGGCGCCGGCGAGCCCGGCATGCCGCCGCTCGCCCCCGCGGTCGCCAACGCCCTCTTCGCGGCGACCGGCAAGCGCGTGCGGACGCTGCCGCTCCGGGTCGCCTGAGCGTCCGTCCGCGCCTTCCCGCGGCGCGACGCTGCTAACATGCGCCCCTGACCTTCGACAGCCCGCGCAGATGAGGGCGGAGGTGCTCGCCGACGATGACCCCCAGCCTCGAGCTGATCGACGTACGCAAGAGCTATGGCGACTTCCAGGCCGTCGCCGCGCTCTCGATGGCGGTCCCGCCGGGATCGATCTTCGGCCTGCTCGGCCCCAACGGCGCCGGCAAGACGACGACGATCCGCATGATCATGGACATCATCGCGCCCGATGCCGGCGAGGTGCGCACCTTCGGCCATCCGCGCACGGCGGCCGACCTGCGGAAGGTCGGCTACCTCCCCGAGGAGCGCGGCCTCTACCGCAAGATGACGGTGATGGACCAGCTCACCTTCCTGGGCGAGATCCGCGGCCTCTCCCGGCGCGACGCGCAGGCGGCGGTCGCGCGCTGGCTGGAGCGCGTCGAGCTCGGGGGCTGGACGAAGAACAAGGTCGAGGAGCTGTCCAAGGGAATGCAGCAGAAGATCCAGCTCGTCGGCACGCTCCTCCACGAGCCGGAGATCCTCATCCTCGACGAGCCCTTCTCCGGCCTCGATCCGCTGAACCAGGAGATGTTCAAGGAGCTCCTCGCCGAGTACCGCCAGCAGGGCCGCTGCATCCTCTTCTCGACCCATGGCATGGAGCTCGCCGAGAAGATGTGCGATCACATCTGCCTCATCTCCCAGGGCCGCGCCATCCTCACCGGCGAGCTCAGGACCATCAAGCGGCAGCTCTCGGGCAACTCCTACCGGCTGGTCGCCGACGGCGACCTGGCGGCGCTCGCCGGCGTCCCCGGCATCGACCACGCGCTCCCCGCCGAGGGCGGCGCCAAGCTCTTCCTCCGTCCGGAGGCCGACGGGGCGCAGGTGCTCCGCGACATCGTCGGGCGGGTCGCGGTGCGCGAGTTCCGCTCCGAGGAGCCGGAGCTCGAGGAGATCTTCATGAAGGCGGTGCGCGATGCGGCTTGACAGCATCCGGGTGGTGGCCAAGCGCGAGTACCTGCAGCGCATCAAGGGCAAGGCCTTCTGGATCGCGACGTGCATCCTGCCGCTCCTCCTCGTCTCGGCGACGGTCCTCCCCTCGATCTTCCTGGCGCGCTCCGAGGCGCGGCAGAAGATCGTCGTCGTCGATTCGACGGGCGGCGCCGTCGCCGCCGAGCTCGCCGCCGAGAAACAGACCAAGGTCCCCGAAACGCCGCCGCCGACCGGCGGCCGGACCGGCCGCGCCATGGCGGAGCGCAGCCGCAACGTCCGCTTCGACTTCCTCTTCGAGCCCGCGCAGCCCGACGGCGCCGCCCTGCGCCGCGAGCTCGACCGGCGGGTGATCGCCGAGCAGATCGACGCCTGGGTGTGGGTCGACGCCGCCGCCCTCGCCGGCAACAAGGTCGAATACCACGCGCGGAGCGTGTCGAACTTCCTCACCCAGGAGGTGCTGAAGGACGACCTCTCGACGGCCATCCGCCGCGTGCGCCTGCGCCAGGCCGGGCTCGATCCGGAACGGATCGGCGCGCTGACGCGCGGCGTCGACCTCTCGACCCTCCGCGTCGCCAAGGGCGGCAGCCGCGCCGAGGGGGGCCTCGCCGGCGCCGCCTTCGGCTACATCATTTTCATGATGCTCTACGTGGCGATCGGCATCTGGGGCCAGCAGGTGATGAACGGCGTGCTCGACGAGAAGAGCTCGCGCATCATCGAGGTGGTGATCTCGTCCATCCGCCCGACCGAACTGATGATGGGCAAGCTGGTCGGCATCTGCCTCCTCGGTCTCACCCAGATGGCGATCTGGTGCACGACGTTGGTCGTCCTCTCGACGCCGGGGTTCCTGGCGGCGATGGTGGCGCTGCCCGAGGGGGTGACCCTGCCGGTGGTCACCCTCCCGATGGTCCTCAACTTCGGCATCCTCTTCGTCCTCGGCTTCTTCGTCTTCGCGAGCTTCTACGCCGCTGTGGGCGCCGCCTTCAACAACGTCCAGGAGGCGCAGCAGGTCGCCGGGTTCATCGTCTTCTTCCTCCTCGTGCCGCTCTTCCTCATGTTCCGCATCATCAACGACCCGGACTCGACGCTCGCCGTCGTCACCTCGCTCATCCCGCCGTTCACGCCGCTCCTGATGACGCTCCGGGTGGCGCTCCAGATGCCGCCCCTCTGGCAGATCCTCCTCTCCTACGCGCTCACCGCGGGCTTCATCGTCCTCATGGTCTGGATCGCCTCGCGCATCTATCGCGTGGGGATCCTCATGTACGGCAAGAAGCCGACGGTGCAGGAGATGTGGAAATGGGTGAGGCATGCCTAGCGGCGGCCTGAGGTCGCCGCGTGGCCGGGCCTAGGACCTACGAGCTCCGCCCGGCGTTCGGCGGCCTCGGCGGGCGGCCACCCAACGACATCGTCGCCCTCGTCGCGGTCGAGTTCGTCGTCTTCACCTGCCGCTTCTTCGCCGTGACGGCGATCGTCCCGGCGCTCCTCGAGCTCTCGCCCGCGGTCTGGCGCGCCGGTTTCGTCTGGCAGCTCGCGACCTATCCCTTCGCCGGCTACGGCCCGCCGAGCTTCTGGTTCCTCCTCGAGCTCCTCATCCTCTACTGGTTCGGCAAGGACGTCTTCGCGCAGCTCGGCCGGCGCCTCTTCTGGCGCACGATCGCCTGGGGGGCGGTGCCCGCGGGCATCGTCGCCGTGCTCGTCGAGTGGGCGGGCGGCTTCGCCCGCGAGGGCTTCGCCTTCAACCTGATCGAGGGACAGCGGATCGTCCTCGTCATCCTGATCGCCGCCTTCGCCACCATCAACCGCCGCGCCACGATCTACCTCGTGATCCTGCCCATCCAGGCGCGCTGGTTCCTCGGCATCGAGATCCTGTTCGGGTTCATGGGCTTCCTCGCGACCCACGACTTCGCGGGGTTCCTGGGGATCTGCACCGCCGTCGGCGTGACCTACGCCTACCTCTCTCTGGGCGGCGGGCGGCGCGGCACGCTGCGCGAGGCGCGGCTGCGCATCGAGCGCTGGTGGATCGAGCAGCGCCTGGGGCGCCTGCGGAGCCGGCGCGGCATCCGGGTGGTGCGCGGCGGGGGCGGCGAGGCCGGGAACGGCGGCAACGGCGAGATCAAGCGCGGGCCCTGGTCTCACTGAGCGGAATCTCGCCGGCCCCTCCCCGCGTTGACCGTCTCACAGGGAGGTGCGACATGAGAATCGGAATCCTCGGCAGCGGCAACGTGGGACAAACTCTCGGCAGCGCCTTCGCCGAGCTCGGTCACGAGGTGAAGATCGGCACGCGCGAGCCGGAGAAGCTCGCGGCGTGGGCGGCGAAGACCGGCGGCAAAGGATCGGCCGTCAGCAACGCGCAGGCGGCGGAGTGGGGCGAGCTCGCGGTCCTCGCCACACTCTTCACGGCGGCCGAGCCGGCGATCCGGCTCGCCGGCCCCGAGCATTTCTCCGGCAAGGTGCTGATCGACGTCACCAACCCGCTCGACTTCTCGAGCGGCGCGCCCAGGCTCTCCGTCGGCCACACCGACTCGGCCGGCGAGCAGGTCCAGCGGCTGCTGCCGAAGGCGCGCGTGGTCAAAGCCTTCAACATCGTTGGCGCCCCGCACATGTTCCGCCCGCAGTTCCCCGGCGGCCCGCCGGACATGTTCTATTGCGGCAACGACGACGCGGCGAAGGCCAAGGTGCGGGAGATCCTCGAGGCGTTCGGCTGGAACCCCGTCGACGTCGGCGGTATCGAGGGCGCGCGCCTCCTGGAGCCGCTCGCCATGCTCTGGATCGAGCACGGCCGCCGCACGAATACCTGGAATCACGCCTT
>DATBQN010000586.1:0-4377 GCA_036560825.1 Thermoanaerobaculia bacterium | reverse complement strand
CGGCTGGAAGGGGACCAGCCTGGCGAGTGGTTTGCCCGCCTTAGACAGAATGATCTCTTCACCGCTCGCGGCGCGATCGACGAGCCGTGAGAGGTGAGTTTCCGCCTCGTGCAGGTCGTAGATGATCTCGGACATCGATAGCGCCTCAGAGAGACGAAGCTTGACGCAGGCTACGCCCTCCGGCGTTTGCGATCAAGCGTCAGATGCGAGGCGAGAGGCCACACCATCAGATCGAGCTCGCCTGCGCGTTCCACGTTTCGACGTCCACGCCCTTCACGAGAAGCCAGAGGCAGAGCGAGGCCTCGCCAACCAGGGCGGGGAGCAGAATGGCGGGGAATAGCCGATTGGCGAGGTCGGGGGCCAGGAGCAGCGCGAAGCTGTTGATCAGGTAGCTCACCCCAGCGAGCTGCATCAGCACGCCGACGGTCTTGGGAAGAAATCCCGAGCGGAAGATCAGGTAGCCGAGAACGAGGCACACGCAGCCGAAGAAGATCAGGGCGACGCCGAAGCCATAGCCATGCGATCGGACCGCCAGGCTCGCCATCGCGTAGAGCTGCTCCGGCGCGAAGGCTTTCAAGTATTCGGCTTTGCCCAGCGGGAACAACGCCGCGAGCAGATACATCTGAACCGACGCTTCGATGGCCACCGATACCAGGTTGAAGAAGACCGCCAGGAGAGCGAGATCCCGGCTGACCGGGCGCAGCAGGACGAAGAAGATCAGCGTCAGGGACACGGCGCAGATCAGCAGGAGGAATTCGGCGGCGATGCCGAAGCGCCACAGCGACTCCATCGACCGGATGTTGGCGGCGGTGGCCGCCGCATTTCCCGAGACGATGATCCGGCCGCGGACGAATGCCTCGTCGAAGCTGCCGAGGACGATGATGATCAGATACAGCAGGCCGCCGATCCTCGCCAGAGCTCGCGGCGAGGCTTCGAGTCGACGCTCGTCCATGTCAACCCCCTTTCGTCATCTCTCCTCGAATACTTTGCTTCCCATCCTACGCCGTCCGTCCGTCCGCGGTTTCAGGGCATGGGCTCGCCGCGGCGACTTCGAGCGCAGGAATCGGGAAGACGCCCGGCCGCCGCGTCCCCTAAGATGCGGGTCATGAAGATGCAGCTCATGGCTGCCGAGATCCTGAGGTCCGCGGTCCCGTCGAGCCCGCCGATTCCGGACCTCGACCTCGCCGAAGGGCTCGGCCGGCGGGTGCGCGAGGCGCCGGGGGCGTTCGCCGACGCCGCCGCGCTCGCCGCGGCGTCCGGGGTCGGACCGACCAAGCTCCACCGCCTCTTCCGCCTCCACTTCCACACCACACCGGCCGCCTTTCTGCAGCGGGCGCGGGTCGACCGGGTCTGCCCCGGCCTGCTGGCGCTCGGGGACGGGACGCGGGACGGGCGCCGCATCCTCGACCTCGCGCTCGAGGCCGGCTGGGACAGCGCCTCGGCCTTCCACGCCGGCTTCCGGCGCGCCACCGGGATGGCGCCGGGCGACTACCGCCGGCTCGGCCGCGGAGCGCTCGGGAGCGCCGAGGTCGTCTTCGAGCTGCCGCGCGGCTACCGGCCGGAGCCCACCCTCCGCTTCCTCGGCCGCGATCCGGAGAGCCCGTGCGAGCGGATCTCGGCGGGGGGCTTCGTCAAGGCCGTCCGGCTGGCAGGCCGCCCGGCGCTCCTCGTCGTCGAGCTGGCGCCGCGAGCGGCGCGCTGCCGGGTGGAGATGGCCGCGGCCGGTCCCCTCGCCCCCGGCGACCTCGCCGCGGCGCACGCCATCGCCCGCCGCATGCTGGGTCTCGCCGGCGGGCCGGCGGGCGATCCGGCGCCCTTCGAGGCCCACGCGCGCCGGATCGGCGCCGGCCGGTTGATCGCCGGCAGTGAGGGGATGCGCATCCCGCTCGCCGCCGAGCCGTTCGAGGGGCTGGTGTGGGCGATCCTCGGCCAGCAGGTCAACGTCGCCTTCGCCGCCACCCTGCGGCACCGGCTGATCGATCTCTGCGGCGAGCGGCTTCCGGCGGGGAGATCGGGGCTCGCCGTCCATCCGACGCCCGCGGCGGTCGCCGCGCTCGATCCAGCCGAGCTGCTTCCGCTCCAGCTCTCGCGGCGGAAGGCCGAGTACCTGGTGGGAGCGGCGCGCGCGGTGGCGAGCGGGGAGCTGCCGCTCGACCGCGCGGGCGAAGGGACGGCGACGCGGGTCGAGCGACGGCTCCTCGCCATCCGCGGCCTGGGGCCGTGGACCGCCGCGTACGTCATGCTCCGCGCCCTGGGCTTCGCCGACTGCGTGCCGGTCGGCGACTCCGGGCTCGCCGCCGGCCTCGTCCGCTTCCACGGTCTCGACCACCGCCCCGCTCCGGAGGAGACGCGCCGGCTCCTCGCGCCCTGGAGCCCCCACCGCAGCCTCGCCACCGCCCACCTCTGGGCGAGCCTGGGAGACGCGCCATGACCACGACTCTCTATGCCGACCTCCTCCCCACCCCGCTGCCGACCGGCCGCTCCCTCCTCGCCCAGGTGGACGAGCGCGGCGCGCTCGTCGGCCTCCACTTCGTGGCGCCCGGCGAGGACCGCGCGGCGCTCGACGGCTTCGGCCGCCAGGCGGCGGCCCGCGGCCAGCGCCTCGTCCGGGAGCCGGGCCGTTGCCCGACTCTCGCCATCGTCGCCGCCCAGCTCGCCGAGTACTTCGCCGGCCGCCGCCGCGACTTCGACCTCGAGCTCGATCCGCCGGGCACCCCGTTCCAGCGCCAGGTCTGGGGCGAGCTCGCCCGCATCCCGTACGGCGCGACGGTCTCCTACGGCGAGCTCGCCCGCCGCGTGGGCAGGCCCAACGCCTCGCGGGCGGTCGGCGCGGCGAACGGCGCCAACCCGATCCCCATCGTGCTGCCCTGCCACCGGGTGATCGGGTCGGACGGCTCGCTGACCGGCTACGGCGGCGGCCTGCCGATCAAGCGGGCGCTGCTCTCGCTCGAAGGGGCACTACCGGACGACGAGCCGCGGCTGGCGTTCGACTGAAGCGGAAGATCCCGCTATCGACCGACGCTGTAGACGAGCGCCACCAGCCAGAGGAGCGAGAAGAGGATCGGCGCTCCGAGGAGGTAGTACTTGGACGGCACGCGCCCCAGGCTGCGCAGGGTGGCGGGCGCCCGGCGCTCCGCCTCCTGGGTGGCGAGGATGCGGAAGCGGGGGTCGCCGGCATAGGCGGGTTTGGCCGCGATCTCCTGCGCTTTGCTCTGCCAGACCTGCTGGAACAGGCTCGTCCGCCCGATCGACAGCACCCAGATGAAGGAGAAGACGGCGCCCGCCAGGAGGATGAACCAGTTCTTGGCGACGAAGCCGCCGGCGATCTGGAGCGCCGAGACGAGCAGGCCGTTGACCACCAGGAGGACCTGCAGCTTGTTGGTCTTGATGGGGTTCTCGCTCGCCCACATCGCGAGGTAGCTCTTGTACGCCTCGTAGTCCTTCTCTTCGTCGGTCATCCGGCCGGATCTCCTCGGCGGGTTGGGTCTGGCTGGCCTAGGCCTTGAGGCCGATCTCGCGCAGGCGCTCCTCGAGGAACTCGCCGGCGGTGATGGGCGGGAACTTCGCGGGGCGCTCGGGGGAGACGAAGCGCTCCATGACGTCGAGCGGGCAGGCCGAGTAGGGGTGCACGAAGAAGGGCATCGAGTAGCGGTCGGCGCGGCCGCCGGCTCCTGAGCCCTGCGGGTTCACCACGCGGTGGGTGGCGGCGGGGACGATCTCGTTGGTGGCGCGCGACAGCATGTCGCCGGCGTCGACGACGATCTGTCCCTCCTCGGCCTCGACCGGCAGCCACTCGCCGTCGCGGGTGAGGATCTCGAGCCCGGCGCCGGTCGCCGCGCAGAGGAGGGTGATGAGGTTGATGTCCTCGTGGGCGGCGGCGCGCACCGCGCCGGGGTCCGCCGCGGGCGGCACCGACGGGTAGTGAATAACGCGGAGGATGCTGTTGCCGTTGACCATCATGCCGGCGAAGGTGTCCTCCGGCAGGCCGAAGTACTCGGCGAGGGCGCGCAGCAGGGTCGACGCGCAGACCTCCAGGCGGCGATAGAGCTCGAGCGTCGGCTGGCGCAGCTCGGGGACCTCGTCCGGCCAGACGTTCGGCGGATAGCTCTCGCGCGCCGGGTGGCCGGGCGGCAGGGCCGCTGCGGCCTCCGGAAGCTGTCCCACGTGCCAGAACTCCTTGAGGTCGGGGTGCGGGTTGCCCTTGGCGTGCTCGACGCCGAACGCCGTGTAGCCGCGGGCGCCCCCCTGCCCCACGACGTACTTGCGCTTCTCGGCGTCGGGGAGCCCGAAGAAGAGGTGCCAGTAGGCGTAGAGACGGCGGATGAAGGCGTCGTCGGCATGGCCCCCGGCGACGTTGACGAAGCCGAACTCGGTCAA